>CALZMC010000203.1 GCA_945788455.1 uncultured Clostridia bacterium | reverse complement strand
TTGATGCAGTACCCGGTCTTGTCTCTGCGTGAGTAGCGTAGGGGTCTGCTTTCATATTAACGTTACCGCGCGGAGTTCTGATAGCATATTTATAGCAATCATATTTCATTACGCCGTCAATAATTGCTTCCCAAATACCCGGCGAAATTTCAACCATATAGTGCGCGTTTTCGTCCCAGCTGTTAAAGTCGCCGACTACTGAAACCGACTTTGCGTGAGGCGCCCAAACTCTGAATGCAAAGGTGTCACTCTTAATTCTATGACAGCCAAAGAATTCGTATGCCTTATAGTTTTTTCCGCTATGAAAAAGGTATAGAGGAAACTCATATTCTTCTTTTAATTTTTTCATCTATTCATCTCCAATCCAATTAGAATTTAATGAAAATGGATATACTAATCCAATCTATAAATCTATCATAACATCATTATCTGTATTAATCAAGGTGTTTTTGTTTAGTTTGTTACAAAAATACAAAAATAATTTCCGAAATATGTGTAATTTGTCCCAAAAATTATACAAATTTTGATATTTTTTGCCATATTACACAGTGTTTTAAAAATATAAAAAAATTTGAAATTCAAAAGCATTTAGTATTGAATACCGTTATTGCTTTTGATATAATGTAATAAATTAATTAAGAAAGGTTAGATTGATGAAGGACATTATCATTGCATATCCTAACAGGGATGTTGCTTTGCAGCTTCGTTCTTTGCTTGATAGAGAGGGCTACCATGTTTCATATATTTGTGCAACCGGCTCAAGTGTTTTGGGAATAGCACAGGATGTAAAAGAGGGTGTGGTTATAGCTGCCTCTATTTTGAGAGATATGCCTATCGGTGTTCTTGCAGAAAATCTTCCGACAGGATTTGATATTATAGCTCTGTCAAAAAACGGCAGAGAGGAATATTTCGGAAACCTGATTAATTTGCCGTTACCCTTGCATAAGGACGAGTTTTTGGAGACGGTCTCTGTTTTAGTCAGCACTCGCTCTTCTTTTTCGAGACGCGATAAGGATGACAGCGAACTAATCTCAAAGGCGAAGCTCGTAATTATGAAAAGGAATTCTGTCGGCGAAATCGAGGCTCATAAGTATCTTCAGCAGGAGAGTATGCGAAAAGGAAAAAAGCTGACGGATTTGGCAAAAGAGATTATTAACGATTTTACCGAATAATATAACTATTAGGGTGATATTATGAAATTTACAAAAATGCACGGGTGTGGTAATGATTATATCTACATCGACTGCTTTAAGGAAACCGTAACGAACGAAAGTGAGCTTGCAGTAAAGCTTTCAGACAGACATTTCGGTATCGGTGGAGATGGCATTATCCTTATAAAAAAGGGTGTCAAGGCTGACTTTGAAATGGTTATGTATAATGCTGACGGCTCGAGAGCGGAAATGTGCGGAAATGCTATTCGCTGTGTTGCAAAGTACGTTTTTGATAACGGCTACACGAACGAAACCTCATTTTCTATCGAGTCAATGGGCGCAGTAAAATATATTGATGTCACAGTCGAGGACGGCAAGGTTGTATCGGCGAGGGTTGATATGGGCGCTCCTATTCTAAGGTCAAGTGACGTTCCTGTTAACAGCGATAAGGATAAGGTTATTAACGAAAAGATAAAGTGTGCCGACAGAGAGTTCAATATGACCTGCGTTTCTATGGGTAATCCCCACGCGGTTATGTTCATTGACGAGCATCCTATTGATTTTGATTTGAATTATTACGGTGCAAAATTTGAGTGCAATACCGATGTTTTTCCAAACAGAGTAAATGCCGAGTTTGCAAAGGTAATTGACAGAAAAAATATTGAGATGAGAGTTTATGAGCGCGGAACAGGCGAGACTCTTGCCTGCGGAACAGGCACGTGTGCAACTGTTGTTGCCGCTATTCTCAACGGCTATGTTGACAACGATGTAACCGTTCACTTAATCGGCGGAGATTTACAAATTCAGTGGAGCGGTAACGAAAATGACAGCGTATTTATGACCGGTCCTGCTACCTATGTATTTACCGGCGAAATATAAATTGTAAAATTTTGGAGGTATAAAATATATGAAAATCAATGAGAATTTCTTAAAGATTGAATCAAGCTACCTATTCTCAACTGTTGCAAAAAAGCAGAGAGAATATCAGGCAGCTCATCCTGAAGCAGACGTAATTCGTCTGTCAATCGGCGATGTAACAAAGCCACTTGCACCTGTTGTAATTGAGGCTATGCACAAGGCTGTTGACGAAATGGCATGCGAGGAAACATTCCGTGGCTATCCACCGGAGTATGGCTATGACTTTATTCTTGAGGCTATCCAAAAGCACGATTATACCGACAGAGGAATTGATATTGCAAAGGACGAGATTTTCCTGAGTGACGGTGCAAAGAGTGACTGCGGTAATATCGGCGATATATTCGCTGTTGATAACAAGGTTGCTATCTGTGACCCTGTATATCCTGTTTATGTTGACACAAATGTTATGGCAGGCCGTTCGGGCGAGAAGAATGCTGACGGTC
>CALZMC010000202.1 GCA_945788455.1 uncultured Clostridia bacterium | reverse complement strand
AACATTTTTCATAGGAGGAATAAACGGCTTTGAGCCTGTTGCAAGGCACAGCTTATCGTACGGATAGCTTTTTCTGCCTGCCGTTACAGTCTTGTTTTTGACGTCAATTTCCTTAACCTCTGCGCCTGTTACAACATTAATATTATTAGCCTTGTAATAATTAGGCTTACGCAGAAGCATATCACTTTGATTAACCTTGCCCTTTAGATAATAGCTGATTGACGGGCGCGAATAAGGAAGATAATCCTCCTTTGTCAGAACGGTAATTTCGCCGTTTTTGTCATTTTTTCTTATGCTCTCGGCTGTTGAAAGACCGGCGGCAGAAGCACCTATAATTACATATTTCACTTCTCGTCACCTCCAAGGTCAAGATATACAAGCGCATTATTAGGGCAATTCTTTACGCACGCCGGCATATCCTCGCCCTGACACAAATCACATTTTACGGCATACGAGTCTGCCTTTATGCACCCGATAGGACACACTGCAAGACAGGTCATACAGCCGATACACTTGCTTTCATCAACAGATACTATTCCTGTTTTTTTGTCCTTATGCATTGCTCCTGTAATGCAAGCATTAACACAGGCAGGATCATCACAATGGCGACAATTTACTGCAACTGATGCAAATTTATCTCCATATACCGTAACTCTCGAAATAGGAGCAGGCTGTTCATATTTATTTGCGATTAACACATCCTTTGATTTTGAATGAGCTGTTTTACAATAAACCTGACATAAGTGGCAGTTAACACATAGCTCTTCTCTTGCAAAAACCTTTTTCATATAACTACCCCCTATTCGCCTGCGTGCTTGATGCCAAGAATTTCAAGCTCTTTTTCCGTTAATCCGATACCGCGAAGCATAAGTCTGTTTCCGCGAAGTGAGTCGATTGAGTTGATACCCATACCGCCCATAATTTCCTTGATTTCGTGATTCCAAGCATTGATTAGATTTTCTACTCTTTTATGAGCAATCTCGGGATTTAACCTCTTTGTTAAATCAGGTCTTTGAGTTGCAATACCCCAATTACACTTGCCCGTGTTACACGTTTGGCACATATGACAGCCAATAGCAATTAGCGCAGCAGATGCAACATAGCACGCATCAGCACCAAGAGCGATTGCCTTAACAATATCGCTCGAGCAACGAAACGAGCCTGCCGCAACGAGTGAAACTGTTGAGCGAATACCCTCGTCACGAAGTCTTTGGTCGGCTGACGCGAGTGCAAGCTCAATAGGAATACCGACATTGTCGCGAATACGAGTAGGCGCAGCACCTGTACCACCTCTAAAGCCGTCAATAACAACAATATCCGCACCTGCTCTTGCGCAACCTGATGCGATTGCCGCAACATTATGAACGGCGGCAATTTTTACCGAAACAGGCTTCTTTCCGTCAGTAGCCTGCTTTAAGCTCCAAATGAGCTGACGCAAATCCTCGATAGAATAAATATCATGGTGAGGTGCAGGAGAAATAGCATCACTGCCCTCGGGAATCATACGAGCATTAGATACCTCAACATTTACCTTTTCGCCCGGCAAATGTCCGCCGATACCGGGCTTTGCACCCTGACCGATTTTTATTTCAACAAATTTTGAGTTATTTAGATATTCCTTGTGAACGCCAAATCTACCCGATGCAACCTGTACGACTGCATATTTTCCGTAATCATCAAGGTCGGGATGCAGACCGCCCTCGCCCGTATTAAACAACGTGCCGAGATTTTTTGCAGCCATGGCAAGTGACTTTTGTGCATTAAGGCTGATTGAACCAAAGCTCATTGCAGAAAACATAATCGGTGTTTCTATCATAACCTGTGGAGGCATTTTTGTAATCGACTTGCCTTTTTTCTCAACCTCCAGCTTGTCAGGCTTTCTGCCTAAAATCGTTCTAATCTCCATCGGCTCAC
Source organism: uncultured Clostridia bacterium (assembly GCA_945788455.1). Classification (GTDB taxonomy): domain Bacteria; phylum Bacillota; class Clostridia; order Oscillospirales; family Acutalibacteraceae; genus Eubacterium_R. Next base: position 612 of record CALZMC010000202.1, on the reverse strand, counting down.
GAAGAGGGTCGATAGACGGATTTGTAACCTGTGATGCATTGAGCAAAATTTTGTCCCAATAAATCGGATATGGCTTTGGATTACCCATCGCAGAAAGCAGGGTTGAGCCTGTATTTGCCTGACGGCAAATCTCCTGCTGATACTGTGGAGTCCAATTCGCGTTATCGCGATAGTCACAAACATATTTTTCTATTCTCAAGGCACCTGTCGGACAAAGGTCAACGCATCTGTGACAAGCGACACAGTCATTCGATTTTGCCAAAACAGTTTTGTTGTCATCTGCAAAATAGTGACATTCATTTGAGCATTGACGAACACAACAACCGCAATTTATACATAAATCCTTATCACGAACGATAGTAAATCTTCTCGGAATATAATTTATCATTATTGGTTCGCCTCCTCGTCTTCAATTTCAAGAGGAATGAATACAGGCTCTGCGCCCGATACCGACCAAACCTTTTCAGGCTCGGGACAAATAATTCTAATCGCTGATTCCTCACTTGCAAAATATGCTCTGTCGCCCTTTGTTGCAGCAGTCAGAGAACGAAGCTTCAGTCTGTCATTAATAGCAAGGAGTCCCTTGTTTGAGCCAAGAATAACAGAAAACGG
>CALZMC010000201.1 GCA_945788455.1 uncultured Clostridia bacterium | reverse complement strand
CGCTGTCAAAAATTAAGAAAAAACAGACCCGCTTTTGCGGGTCTGTTTTTTTGGAAAAATATACTTGACTTTTTTGAAAAAAGGGGTACTATAATGATAGTAAGTTTATAGTCTCAAGGTGAGAGTGAGTCGCAAGACTCGCTCTCTTGTTATTGTAGGGAGGTTTTTATTTGGCAGGAAAGGGAAATACTGTATCAAGAGTCAGCGAAATTGTAAAGCCTTATGCTGATGAGCTTGGCTTGGAGCTTTGGGATGTTCGCTTCGTAAAAGAGGGTACAGACTGGTATTTAAGAATTTTTATTGACAGGGACGGTGGAGTTTCTATTGATGACTGTGTTGATTTAACACACGCAATTACAAAGCCACTTGACGAGGCTGACCCAATCAGCCAAAGCTATACATTGGAGGTTAGCTCTCCCGGTGTTGAGCGCGAGCTTATTACTGACGCACATTTTGAAAAATTTGTCGGCTCGCCTGTTATGATTCGTCTGATAAGACCTATCGACAAGGTTAGAGATTTTAACGGCGTATTAAGCTCATATAATAACGGAGAGCTTACCGTAAAGCTGATTGACGGAAATGAGCTGACGGTTAATAAGAAGGATACTTCTTATGTTAAGCTCGATGATTTTGATATTAATGATTTTGTTAATAATGATATAGAATAATAAATAATTTCATAACGAAAGGATGATAGGAAAAATGAGTAAGGAATTTTTTGAGGCAGTAAAAATGCTTGAGGCAGAGAAGGGTATCCCTGCTGATTATCTTTATGAAAAGATTTCGGCTGCTATTATCGTTGCTGCAAAGCATGACTTTAACGGCAAGGATATTGTTCACTGTGACATTGATGAGGAAAAGCAAAAGATTAAGGTTTATGCAACAAAAAATGTTGTTGAAGAAATTGAAGACCCTGACACAGATTTAACTCTTGAAGAGGCACAGGCTATTCGTAAGTCTGCAAAGGTTGGAAAGACTATTGATATCCCGATTAAGACAAAGGATTTAGGCAGAATTGTTGCTCAAACAGCAAAGCACGTTATCCGTCAGGGTATTCGTGAGGCAGAGAGAGGACAGATGCTCCAAGAATTTCAGTCAAAGAATCAGGAGCTTGTTTCTGCAAAGGTTGAGAGAATTGACCCTATCACAGGTAACATAACTCTCGAAATCGGAAAAAATCAAACTATCCTACCAAAGAGCGAGCAAATTCCGGGCGAGGTTCTTGTTGAGGGCCAGACAGTTAAGGTGTTCATCGTTGATGTTAAGGAAACAGGTAAGGGACCGAAGATTATGATTTCGAGAACTCATCCGGGTATGGTTCGCAGACTGTTTGAGCAGGAGGTTCCTGAAATTTTTGACGGCACTATCGAGATTAAGTCAGTTTCACGTGAGGCAGGCTCAAGGTCAAAGATTGCCGTGTTCACAAAGGACGAGGATGTTGATCCTGTCGGCGCTTGTATCGGTCCAAGAGGACAGAGAGTATCAAACATCGTTGAGGTACTCGGCGGCGAGAAGATTGATATCGTTAAGTACAGCGATGACCCTGCAGAGTTTGTTGCTGCATCACTTGCACCGTCAGATGTTTGCTCAATCGAAATTATTGACGAGAGTGCAAAGACCTGCAGAGCAACAGTCCCTGATGACCAGCTTTCACTCGCTATCGGCAACAAGGGACAGAATGTTCGTCTTGCAGTAAGACTAACAGGTTGGAACATTGATATTAAGCCTGAAAGTGGCTTTTTTGAAGGCTAAGGTGTTTATATGAAAACGAAGAAGATACCTTTAAGAATGTGTACAGGTTGTGGTGAAATGTTTGACAAGCGTACACTTGTAAGGGTTGTAAAAAGTCCTGACGGTGAGGTTTCGCTTGACCTCACGGGAAAAAAGGCAGGCAGGGGCGCTTATGTATGCAAAAATACGGAGTGCCTAAAAAAAGCAAGAAAAAAGAGAGCCTTTGAGCGTGCATTTTCTATGCAAATAAGCGATGAGGTTTACAGCTCTATGGAAGAAGAAATGAAAAATGCATAAAGAGAAAGCTTTATCAATGCTCGGTATGTCTCGCAGGGCGGGAAGGCTCTCAATGGGACACGATATGGCAGAAAAGTCAATAAAATCTCACAAGGCAAGATTAGTTATATTTTGTTGCGATGCATCGCCGAGACTTGTAGATGAATTTAAGAAAACGCTTGAAAATGCAAGACTTGATATTCCCGTTATCGTTACTGAATTTACTATGAGTGAAATTCATTTTTCCATAGGATATAAAGCAGGTGTTATGACACTTGACGATGATAATTTTGCAAAACGAATTATCGAGCTATTAGAATTATAAGAATTACTAAAGGAGGAATAGTTGAATGGTCATTAAAATTAAGGTTTCCAATGTCGCAGCTGATTTTGGAAAGACTAATAAGGACATTATCGGTATTCTCTCAAATTATTGCGAGGGTAAAAAGACAGCTAATACTGTTTTAGAGGAAAATGAACTGAATAATATTAAAGAAAATAATGATAATCAGTTTCAAGAAATT
>CALZMC010000200.1 GCA_945788455.1 uncultured Clostridia bacterium | reverse complement strand
TACCCATATTACCCTTGGGTGTAAGGAGTGAAAAAATAATAGAAATAATAAGTGTTGTTGAAACCGTTAACGTCCATTGCTTTACAAAATCCATTAAACCACCGTTTTTACTGCTATTAAAATACCAATGGAAATAATTGTCGTTACCATTGAGAGTATTAACACAACATCTATTATTAGAAGTGTATCGCTAAACGCCTGAATTGATAGACCACCGTTTTTGTTGTCAAAAACATCTGCGCATATTTTTGATGCAGAAAGTACAAGTCGCCATAGGTTAACCTCTATCAATGCCGGCAAAAACACACCGACTATCGCAATAATTCCGACAACTCCAACGCTTGATTTTACTAAGCTTGAATAGCTTTGAATTGACAATAATCCCTCACTTATTGTACCTCCAATAAGCGGTACAACGGTATTTATCGCAAATCTTGCTGACCTCAATCCAAGTGCGTCAGCCTTAGACGATACTGCTGTTTTGAATGACAAAATCGCAACAAACACAGAAGATGTTACCGAAATCAGTGCAGTAATAATCTTTTTTAATGTGTTGACAAGTGAGTAAATATTTAACTCTTGACGGATACTTGAGCAAATACCTAAGGCTAAAAAGCAGTTAGTCAAAGGTAAAAACAGCACCTCTGCCAAATAACCGAGCCCCTGTGATAAAATCAAAAGTAATGTGTTTGCAGACAGCGAGGTTGCTGTTGCGCCTGATGTTGCGACAATAACACAAAATATCGAAAAGAAGGCAAAGCTGAATTTTGAACAAATCTTTATCGTTGAACAACAAAGGAGGATACAGCTTGAGAGCCTTGATACTAAAAAAACGCCGATAACAAGCGATGTAATTGTCGAAAGCAAAGAGGACATTTCGTCACTTGTCAGATGGTTGCTCATTGAATTAAACAGTGACGAAAGAATTATAAAGCAAAGCACTATTATAGCTGATTTTAACGGAGTTTTTGACTTATCAAGCGTTATATTAATTATCGAATTAAATACGCTGCTTAAGCTCAAATCAGTAATGCTTTCATAATTAAAGCCATTGACATTAAGCTCCTCCAAAAAGTCCCTTGTATCATTATCAAGCTCGTCAAAGCAAGATAAATCAAAGCTTTGAAGATATGTATTATATTCATCATAATCATCATTTTCTGCAAAACAGATAATGGGAAAAATGAGGATTGTTATTATAAATGCAATTAGAAATCTTTTCATTTTAACAGTCCTGTTATTATATTTAATACTGAATTAAAAAGTGGCATAATCATAACGAGAATTATGATTTTCGATGCTAACTCGGTTTGTGAGGCAAGAGCATTTTCGCCGTTATCACGGCACAAATCAATAACAAATTGGCTCAAAAGCACAAGCACTAAAATTTTTATCATAAGCTTAACATACGAATTAATTGAGCCTATACCTTCTGAAATTAAAAATATCGAGCTAATAACATCATAAAACTCGCTTATTACTACCGAAAACAAAAGTATTGACGCGGCAATCGTGACAAAAAACGCAAATTCCTTATTTACATCCCTGAGAAAGATTACCAATACTATACTTATTAGAACTATCGTTACAATCTTTATCATAGGTTAAACAACGACTTTACTGTTGAAAACAGCTCATTTATTTGGGGTATGAGCATCATAAGAGCAACAATAACTCCTGCAAGAGTTGTAAACATTGCCTGATCCTCTCTGCCGCTTCTAACCAAAACAATATTCAAAACTGCAACTATAATTCCGATAGCAGCTATTTTAAAAATAAAATCAACTTCCATTTATCCTCCTAAATCAAGAGAATTGAAATTAAAATTCCAATTGAAATTCCACCTAAAATGTATATTTTATAGCTCCTTGAATAGTCATCCTTATACTGATTTTTCATCATATCAAAATACTGCGAAAACTCGCTTAATATCTCTATTTGAGAGTCAATATCATACATTCCGACACTATTGATAAGAGCTTGAATTTTTTGATAATCCTTATCGTTCAAAAATGATTTTCCGCGTTCTAACTCAAAACCATTAAGCCTCTCGTCACTTGACAATTCATTCATAATCGCCTGTGTTGAAGGCACGGTGCTCGACAAAAGAATTTTAATTCTGTCAGCAATATAAATTACATTTTCAAGATAATAAATTCTTAGCCTTTTATGATTAGTTATCATCAATCCAAGGTAAGAAAAAACTGAAATTATCATTATCATTCCTAAATATTTCAAGTCCGTCATCCCTCAAATCCACAATCTCAAAATCGTCAGTAAAGGAATTTAATATAACAATATAATCAAATTGACCTGTATCAATTAATCCGTTTAAGATTTCATTATTCACTATATCATTCCTATTACCGATATGAACGCTGACGGCAAATTTTACACCGCTCGAAAAGCTGTATTTTATTGCATTTAGCTCGTCAAACGAGCCGATTTCGTCACAGATAATTAAATCGGGTGAAAGAGTTCTTGTTGCAATTTCAATACCCTTCGCTTTACTAAAGCCGTATAAATAATCTGTATTTATCCCAACATCAA
>CALZMC010000199.1 GCA_945788455.1 uncultured Clostridia bacterium | reverse complement strand
TAGATATTGTATATTATATTTGTTTATGTTATTATATATCAGTATAATATTATTATTTTGGAGGATATATAAATGTTCGCTGATTATTATGATTCAATCGGTAAAGTAGCCGAAACAGACCAAGAGGTTGCCGAGGCTATGGCTCTTGAGCTAAAAAGACAGAGAGAGAATATTGAGCTTATCGCAAGTGAAAACCTTGTTTCTCCACAGGTTATGGCTGCAATGGGCTCGGTTTTAACAAATAAATATGCAGAAGGACTTCCAAGCAAGAGATATTACGGCGGTTGTCAATATGTTGATATTGTTGAGGAAATCGCAATTAAGCGTGCATGCGAGCTTTTTGGCTGTAAGTTTGCAAATGTTCAGCCACACTCAGGCGCACAGGCTAATACTGCTGTTTATCTTGCACTTCTAAAGCCGGGCGATACTGTTATGGGTATGAGCCTTGATAACGGCGGACATCTAACTCACGGTTCTCCTGCAAATATTTCAGGTAAGTATTTTAACTTTGTGCCTTACGGCGTTGATGATGACGGCTTTATTGATCTAAAGGAATTTGCAAAGCAGGTTAATAAGGTTAAACCAAGACTTGTTGTAGCAGGTGCATCTGCTTATCCGAGAGAGATTGATTTTAAGACAATGGCTGATATTGCTCACGCTAACGGTGCAATGTTTATGGTTGATATGGCTCACATTGCCGGTCTTGTTGCCGCAGGCTTGCATCAGTCTCCTATTCCTTATGCCGATGTTGTTACAACAACAACTCACAAAACATTAAGAGGTCCTCGCGGCGGTCTTATTCTTTGCAACAACGAGTTCCTTGCTAAAAAGCTGAATTCAGCAGTATTCCCGGGAACACAGGGCGGTCCTCTAATGCACGTTATCGCAGGTAAGGCTGTATGCTTTGGCGAGGCACTAAAGCCTGAGTTCAAGGAATATCAGCAGAGAGTTAAGGATAACGCAAAGGCTCTTGCAAAGGGACTAACCGACAGAGGTCTAAATCTTGTATCAGGCGGTACAGACAACCACCTATGTCTGCTTGACCTTAGAGGTACTGACGTAACAGGTAAGGAGCTTGAGCATAGACTTGACGAGGTTCATATTACTCTAAATAAGAACACAGTTCCTAACGAGCCACTTTCTCCGTTCGTTACATCAGGTGTTCGTATCGGTACTCCTGCCGCTACAACAAGAGGACTTAATACTGATGATATGGACAAGATTGCAGAGTTTATCTATCTTGCAGTAACAGATTTTGAAAATAAGAAGGATTATATCACGAACGGCGTTGCAGAGATTTGTGCAAAGTACCCGTTATATGAATAATAATTATGGACAAAATTAAGGTATTATTAATATCTATACTAAAGCTTGGATTAAAGGTGCTATATGCACCTTTAAAGCTGTTAAAGACTAAAAACAGAATAGTATATCTCTCGCGCCAAAGTAATGAAAAAAGCATTGATATGACGCTTCTTGAAAAGGCTATTGCAGAGGAATGTCCTGACACTCAGCAGGTGTTTAGACTGCGCACGATACCTGACGGAATCGGTCCGAAAATCAAGTATTGTCTTGGAATTATCGGCGATATGTACTACCTTGCCACATCGAAGGTTGCGCTCCTTGATACGTATTCAATAACCGTATCCTGCCTAAAGCATAAAAAGGATTTAAAGGTAATTCAAATGTGGCACGCGTCAGGAGCCTTAAAAAAATTCGGTCTTCAAAGCATTGGAAAAAAGGACGGCAGAGACGAGAGCATCAGCAAGGCTATGTGTATGCATAAAAATTATGACTACATTTTAGCTCCGAGCAAGGCTACTGCCGGCTTTTATATGGAGGCATTCGGCTATGATGCAAAGGTAATGAAAATTTGCTCCTTGCCGAGAGTGGACGAGGTGCTGACGGATAACGGCTGTGTTAATCGCTTTTTTAGAGAAAATCCTGCCCTTGCAGACAAAAAAATAATTGTTTATCTTCCGACCTTTAGAGAGGGCGAGGCTGATGCTGTAAAGGAGCTAAAAAAGGCATTTGATGAGGGTATGGACGGCTATCACTTGATTATCAGCACTCATCCGCTGTTTTCAAGTGTTGACAGAGAGGAAAGATTTTCGTTTAACGGTAGCTTTTCTACCTATGATTTAATGAAAATCGCAGATATAATTATTACTGACTATTCTGCCTGCGCATTCGATGCGAGCGTGCTTATGAAGCCTTTGTATTTTTATATTCCCGATTATGAGGAGTATAAGAATGAGCGCGGTATTAATATTGATATCAAGACAGAAATGCAGTCAGCGTCATTTGAAAATGCAAGCGATATGCTAAGTGCAATTAAAAATGACGAATATGACTATAACAGTCTTTTTGCATTTAAGTCTAAATATATGGAAAATACAAATTCAAATAATGCCCAAATACTTGCTAAATTTGTAAAGCTATTAGGGTTATCCTAATCAACGAGGAAAATAATGGACTACACATTTTCAAACAAAATTTCATCCTTACAGCCAAGTGCTATCAGAGAAATATTAAAGGCAACATCTAATCCCGAGATTATCCCTCTTGCCGCAG
>CALZMC010000198.1 GCA_945788455.1 uncultured Clostridia bacterium | reverse complement strand
GACATTCTCTTTCTGAAGCCATGTACCTTCTGTGCATGTCTCTTCTTAGGCTGGAAAGTTCTCTTCATTTCTTTTTCACTCCAATCAAAAGACTAAACTTGTCTTAATCTTTTATATTCTCCGCATCGGTATAATGCGGGCAATTTAAAATTAAGCAGTAAAAAATCGCATCACATTCCTGCGAAGGATTTGTTACTCCTTATTCGATAAAGGGATACAACTCCACATTAACGCTATGTATTATATATTAAAATAACCGAGCTTGTCAACAAAAATTTGAATAAACTTGTATTTATTCTTTTTATATATTATAATAACACTATATGTTGGGTAGTCACTCTGCCCGAACAACAAGAAAATTTTTGAGGTGATATTATGCTTGGCATTATCGGTGCTATGGATGTAGAGGTTGACGTAATTAAGGCGATGATAAAAAATAAGACTGTAACAAGCAAGGCAGGTACTGATTTCGTTTGCGGTTTTATCGAAAACGTTATGGTTTGTGTTGCACAATGCGGTATCGGAAAGGTTAACGCTGCGCTGTGCACTCAGGCTATGATTGACAATTTTGATGTTGACAAGGTTATCAATGTCGGATGCGCCTGCTCGCTTTCAAAGGACGTTTGCATAAAAAATGTTGTTATCGCAACTGACGTGTGCGAATATGATATGGATATTACTCCGCTCGGCGACCCTCGTGGATTTATCAACGGTCTTAATGTCGTAAAAATGAAAACAGATGATGAGCTAAGCGAAAGGCTTTCGCGTACTGCCATAAATTACGGCGAAAAAATTCATCGTGGCACTATCGCAAGCGGCGACAAGTTTATTGCCGACCGAGAGCTAAAGGATTTTATCGCAGACGAGTTCGGTGCAATCTGCGGAGAAATGGAGGGCGGTGCAATCGGTCACGTATGCCTTGCCAACAACATTCCTTTTGCCGTTTTGCGAACAATCAGTGACGGTGGCGATGACAATGCACAAATGGATTATCCTATATTCAAGAATATTGCCGCCCAAATTTCAAGCAAGATTATCGTTGAGTTCATCAAGACCGAGCAAAATCAGTTGTCAATGTTTTAAGCCCATATTTTAGGTAGGCAAGCGCTCGATTGATAATCGCCACTACGGTTTTCGGTATGCTACACGTATTTTAATTTTAAAAAACAAAACGGACGACCGATTGGCCGTCCGATTAAATGTTATCAAATTTTATTCAATAATAAAGCTACTGATAATGCTTTCCTCTGCTTTTTCAATAATTGTATGAAGGGCTGTTTTTTGTGAAAAATCTGCGCCTGTGCGAGATTTGTCCTCAATAAAGCAGAATTTTGCATCTTCTACTGCGATTGCGGCGTTTGCAAGCTCACGGCCGAGATTTATATCAATCTTGAACATCTCGGTAGGAAGAATACCTGCCTTCGCCATTGTAATTGCACCGCGATAAAGACATAATGTATAATAGTTATATATATACTTGGCAGTATTTTTATCCATAGCACTTGCAACAATATCAATGAGAAACTTTGTGGCATTCGCAAGTGACGCAACCGAAAAGCCGTCCTCGTTCTCTTCTCCAATTTCACATGCAAGGCTTAGACCGTTTCTGTTGTTGCTGACACCGAGAAGATAGTCGGTTGTTACGCCGTAATATTCACTGCACTTGATAACAAAATCAAGTCCGCATTCTCTGATTCCCTTTTCGTAGTGAGAGAGAAGAGCCTGACTTATTCCCAAGTCACAGGACGCCTTTTTTTGACTTATTCCGCGCTCTTTTCTTAGACTGCTTAACACCTCGGCAAACTTGGATATCTTTTCTGACTTGTCCTTTTTTGCCTGATTTTTTTCTTCGATATTGCTCATAATACCCCTCCGTTAATACAAATAGTATTATATTCTTGATATTACTATTTGTAAAGTGGTATAATGACTTTGTAATTTTTTGTAACATTTGGCTTAAACAGGAGGTTTTTATATGAAATCCTACACCGTATATTTGTTCCGTCACGGATTAACGAAAGGAAACTTAAACGCACAGTATATTGGGCATACGGATTTGCCGTTAACAAGCGATAGTATATCACAGCTTAAAAAGATAAAGGCAACGGAGCATTACCCAAGGGTAAATGCCGTGTTTTCATCACCCCTTAAGCGTTGTAAAGATTCTGCAACAATTATGTTTCCGGAGAACGATGTTATCATCATCGACGATTTTATCGAGTATAATTTCGGCGAGTTTGAGGGTCTTACCGCCGAGGATTTAAAGGACAATGAGGATTTTAAAAACTGGCTCCACGGTGACATTAACTGCCGTGTTCCCTTCGGCGAAAGCAATGCGGAATTTGTGCAGCGAGTATGTAATGCCTTTGAAAAGGTAATTGACGGCTGTATCAAAACAGGTACTGACAATGTGGCTATTGTGGGACACGCAGGAGTGCTTATGACAATACTTTCCTGCTATGGTCTGCCCGAGGCACCTATGGCTCACTGGCAAATGGACGCCGGCTACGGCTATAAATTAAGAATTACACCGTCACTTTGGATGCAGGGCAAAAAATGCGAGGTTGTCGATACATCCCCAACAAG
>CALZMC010000197.1 GCA_945788455.1 uncultured Clostridia bacterium | reverse complement strand
AGGTCATTTTAATCCGTTCGAGGAGCATACGATTCATCCTGTGCCGTTGATATAAATTGTTAATAGAAAAATAAATTCAATATGAATATAAAAAAATAAAGGTTGCTCACAGTGAAGTGAACAACCTTTTGTCGTTGTTGATTAAATTAAATTTCGTCAGCAGGATTTTGAGAATTATCAGCGATATTTTCAATATCATTCGGGCTGATGCTTATCTCCTCAATCTGCTCATTCTCCTGTGGCTCAGGTGCCGAATAATACATCTCGCTTTGCTCTGTCTCAGGAGGATTTGTTGGCTGTGGATTGTAGTAGTAATCAGTGTTGTTGTTAGGATTAGCATAAGAAAAATATGTATCCTGCTCAGCGTTATTTTCCTGTGCGTTTTGCTGAGGCTGTTTGAAATCGTTAATAGAAATTCTGCCAACCTGCAATGCTCTCATACGGAAATTCTCGTAATAAAGCGCGTCAGTAGTCTGGAAATACGGCACAACATATACCAATGCGATACCACAGGTAATTCCGACAAGAATAAACCAGCCGATAAAGCTTAAATTCATAAGAAACAGCTCGCCGCGATTGCCCTTAACCATCTTTCTCGAAAGCTTTGCAGCCTCGCTCGGCTTCATATCGGGATTATCGCTTAAAATTTGAAAAGCGAAATATGTGCTGTAATAATATACAATACCCGGAATGACAAACAAGCAGCATAAAAGCGCTGTGAACAGACCTCTTAGAATTACCAAAACGAGCTTTTTAACGTATGTCTCGTTAAAGCTGTTCTTGAACAATCCGCCAAGCTCCTTGCCAAGCTGAAATTCCTCCTCAGGATTTCTTCTGATAAATGAAAGATAAATGCCTGCAAGAGTTACAACAAGCGGAGCCATAACGATATTTAGAATGTTCATCGGAGTTGATAGGCGAGACGCAATTTGTTGACTTTTAGACGGCGTCTTATCCTGATTATCCTCAATGTCATTCATAAAATCATCAAAGTTGAAGTCTTGGTTTGGTGCTCCAAAGCTCTCAAAATCACTGAGCTCTCCAAAGCTCTCAAAATCGCTGACGTCATCATTGTCGGACTCAAAGCCTTGACTAAAGCCCTTGTCAAAGCCGTCCTTAAAGGCATCGCTGAAATAATCCTTACTAACAAAAATAGAAAACGAATTAACAGTTAATAAAGAAACAATTAGTGAAATTACTGCAAGATAAATCCATTTTCCTTTAATAAGCTGTTTTGCCTGAGCCTTAACAACGGCTCTGTTAATTTTATCCATTATTATCCTCTTTTCTAAAACTCAAGCTTTTCTTCAATAAATTGAACAAGCTCGCTGATAGGCAGTCTAACCTGCTCCATTGTGTCACGGTCACGAACTGTTACACAGCCGTCCTCAACGCTGTCAAAATCGTATGTGATACAGTATGGAGTACCGATTTCGTCCTGACGGCGATATCTCTTACCGATAGAGCCGGCGTCATCAAAATCAACATTAAATTTCTTTGAAAGTGCAGCAAAAACCTCTGTTGCCTCCTCGCTTAACTTCTTTGACAGAGGAAGAACGGCAGCCTTGAACGGAGCAAGTGCAGGGTGGAAATGCATAACAACTCGTGTGTCATTTTTATCTGCGTCAATAACCTCCTCGTCATAAGCCTCAGTCAGCATAGCGAGGAAAAGTCTCTCAACGCCAAGTGACGGCTCGATAACGTACGGAATGTATCTTTCGTTATTAACCTGGTCAACATATTCAAGATTTTTACCGCTTGTGTTCATATGCTGTGTGAGGTCGTAGTCAGTTCTGTCTGCGATACCCCAAAGCTCGCCCCAACCGAACGGGAAGTTGTATTCAAAGTCAGTTGTAGCCTTTGAGTAGAAGCAAAGCTCCTCAGGGTCGTGGTCACGAAGACGAAGATTTTCCTCCTTAATGCCGAGAGCATATAGCCAATCACGACAGAAGCCTCTCCAATAATCAAACCACTCAAGGTCTGTGCCCGGCTTACAGAAGAACTCAAGCTCCATTTGCTCAAATTCACGAACACGGAAGATGAACTTGCCCGGTGTGATTTCGTTTCTGAAGGACTTACCGATTTGTGCTACACCGAACGGAATTTTCTTTCTCGATGTTCTTTGAACATTCTGGAAGTTAACAAAGATACCCTGTGCAGTTTCGGGTCTTAGATAAATCTCGTCCTTTGCGTCCTCGGTAACACCTTGGAATGTCTTGAACATTAGGTTAAACTGACGTATGTCGGTAAAGTTGTTTGCACCGCAGTTTGGACAGGGAATGTTGTGCTCCTTGATGTAATCGCTCAACTGCTCGTTAGTCCAGCCTGCAACATTTGTGCCGTCAAAATCCTCGATAAGCTGGTCTGCTCTGTGTCTTGTCTTACAGTCACAGCAGTCCATAAGTGGGTCAGAGAAGCCACCGAGATGACCTGAAGCAACCCAAGTCTGTGGGTTCATAAGAATAGCGCTGTCAAGTCCAACGTTATACGGATTTTCCTGAATAAATTTCTTTCTCCATGCCTTTTTGATGTTCTCCTTTAGCTCAACACCGAGCGGACCGTAGTCCCAAGTGTTTGCAAGTCCGCCGTAAATTTCAGAGCCTGCATAAACGAAGCCTCT
>CALZMC010000196.1 GCA_945788455.1 uncultured Clostridia bacterium | reverse complement strand
TCGTGTCAATCAGCCATTCGGTGTGCCACGTCATAAACGAACACCAAGGTGTTTCCTTCAACTGCTCCTCTGTCGGAATAAGTCCGCATTCGTGAAAAATGAGTGGCTTTGTGCCTTTAGTAATTTTTTTCACAATCTTGTGCAGTCGCTCCTCGGCGCCGTTGATGTCAACCTCGTAGCTGTCTGCACCGACAATGTCGCAGTATTCATCTCCGGGATACCAACGAGCAGGCTTGCCCATGTAATCCGTGCCGTTGTGAGAATAGCCTAAAACCCAAATGAGATTATTTAGCTTTAGGTCATACGTGAAGTGGTCGTACATCATAATCCACAGCCTTTTGAAGTTATCACTGTCGCCCTTGCCCCACCAAAACCATGCACCGTCAAACTCGTGAAACGGTCGCCAAAGAACAGGAACACCTGCCTCTTGAAGCTCGGCGAGTGCCTTACCTGCCTTGTCCATATTCTCAATAAAAGCCTTGTTTTCAGGTGTGCCGTCTGTTAAAACAGCGTCCCAATTTTGAATTTCGTCATTTTTGCAGTTGTCATAATTTCCGCTGAAATCGGGACCGCAGTGCCAACAGATAGTAACGATACCGCCCTTATCCCACCAATCCTTTGCGCGCTCAACAACTCCGTCAAAATCGTCATTCATAAAGTCAAGACCACGCATAGCCGGAAGCTTTCCTGTTGCATTTTGCAGATAGTTCATTTCGTATTCACTGCCGTCAACCCAGGTTGACTCCTGCTGACCTGATATAATCTGCTCGCCGTAAACCTCACAAATATAAGCATAAACGTTTTTTGTTACCTCATCGGCATTTTTGTTAGATAGCGTCATAACGGATTTGTCAACCTCCTTTGTGCAAGAACAAAGACATGTTGCACCCATAATTATCGCAAGTATAAAGCATATAGTTTTTTTCATAATTTCCCCTAATGTTATGTTTATATCTATATTATTAACATTTGCAATATACAGAATAGCTTTAGCTTTATTACATTCTTTTCTTTCAAAAAAAGAGAAAATGAACTATATAATATAATGATTAATATATAGCTGATTATTATTTCTTCAAATGTTTTCTAACGTATTTTGCAGGAATAAACGCGAATATCATAATTATTGCCGCACCGATAAACAGCTCCATAGGATAAACGATGCTGTCGGCAGATACGCCCTTGTTAAAGCTGTTGATTATGAATTGAGCAACGATAGGACCTATAATCATAGGAATAAGCACGTACATTACCATTCTGCATCCCTGGAACAAGCCCTCCTTGCCCTGTGGGATATAATCACGATAAGACGCAGTAAACAGTCCTGCCATAATAAGGCTGACGCCGATAATCAAAATTCCGCCGATAATTAAAATCACAGTAACAGCTGTTTCGTTTTTATCGACAAAAAACTTTGCACAATATACTATTATGCAACCTACTATGCCTGCCGTAATTGTCGGATAATAAAAATTCTTTTTGCCGTTTTTGTCCATAGCGACCGAGACGATAACCGAAACGATTGACGCAACAAGCATAATTATTCCAATAGGAATTATATAATTTTTCAGCTTCAATGTGCTTTCAACAATGTTGAACAGATAGTTTACATATACCTGATAGGCGATAGCAGAAATCATATTGCCCGAAAGACAAATGTAAAGCATTTTGTTTTCCTTAATTGTTTTCGGCTGAAGCGAGTATGTAAAGTCGTTAATAAACGAGCTTTCCTTGTTAGGCTTAATTCCTGCCTTGTCCTTCATTAAGATTAAGCCGATAATTCCGCCGACAGTTGGAATAATTCCGAGAATCATAAAGAATTTTTTCCAGTCATCAGGTGTAGCATCAAGATTAGTAAGACTGTCAAATCCACCGAAAACAATGCCGATAGCGAATAGTGGCATAATCGCAAGAACAGTGTCAACCCTCGCTCTGTTGTGTATGCTCGTGATGTCGGTTATCCAGGTGTTGAATGCGGCATCGTTACTGATTGAGCCGATAATCGACATAATGCAGTCCATTGCCACAACAAGTATAACCATCGGCAAAACCTTTTCTGCGCTCGGTTGCATAGGAACGAGCGAGAACATCATAATAGTAAAGCCCCAAACGACATATCCCCAGCAGATGAATGCCTTTCTTCTGCCTGTTCTGTCGCACAGCGCACCGCCGATAAGAGTTGAAAGCGTTGCAAAAATTGCAGAAAATGCAACGAGCAGGGTAGTCGCATAAGGTGCTTTTGTAATTTCGTTTTGCATAAAACGAGAAAAATACATATTCTCAACAACCCACGCAATTTGACCGATTAAGCCGAGAACTATAATCGAGCTCCACATTCTGCCCCCAAGAGCCGCTGCATTTTTGTTTGATACATTAGCCATAATTTTACCCCCTATTGCCATAATAACACAATAGGGGGTAAAAATAAAGGAGTTAATATTTAAAATTAATTTAGCTGACTATCTTTATTATGGTCAAACATACTGTCCATAGGTGTTTCGGTTGGAAACAAATGACTATCATTTTTCATAATTAATCTCCATTACATCATATCTTGGATATAATCATCCGACGGAAAAATATTATTGTAGATTAAGGGATAATCAAAAAATAACCGAGAGTGA
>CALZMC010000195.1 GCA_945788455.1 uncultured Clostridia bacterium | reverse complement strand
AACCTGTGACCCTCTGCTTGTAAGGCAGATGCTCTCCCAGCTGAGCTATGCTCCCGTTAGCAACATTGATTATATAACAACTGCTAATCAATGTCAAGTGTTTTTTAATTATTATTAATTATACTAAACAGTTCCTTTATCCTATCCAACTGCTCAGTTAGATACAAATAGCCGAATAGCGTCTCGATACCTGTTGCACAATGATATTCGCCCTCTGTTGCACTTTTCGGCGAGTGGCCAACCTTGGCATTTCTGCCTCGCTTATACTGTGCCGTTTCCTCCTCGGTAAGAATATCCTTGATTTTTTCAAATGCCTCTGTCTGAGCCTTTGCAGAAACGAATTTTACGCTCTCTCTATGCAAATCATTTACAGGTCTGTTTGCGTCAACAACGAGTGTCTCGCGAACAAGCATTTCATATACGCAGTCGCCGATAAATGCTAAATTAAGCGGGCTTAACTGCTTTGGGTTTACATTCTTATCAACAAATCTCATTAAGGCACATACTCAAATTCAATGTCATACAGCGAAACGATGTCGCCCTCTTGAATTCCTTTCTCTCTTAATGCATCAAATATGCCACTCTTTTCTAAAACCCTCTGCATATACTGCAAAGCCTCGTAATCCTCAATATCAATGCCCTTTAGCACCTTGGGGAACCAGCTTGCCTCAACTATATAATAGTTTCCGTCCTCAACAGTAATCTTAAAGCCCTTATCGTCCTTTATTAGACTCTCAAGCGGAATTTCCTCAGCCTCATATTCCTTAATAGGAGGTAGAGCTTTCAGCTTGTTCCAAACGGCATTCATAAGCTCCTGCGTGCCCTCAAGAATAGGCGCACAGATAGAATAATACTCGTAGCCCTTGCTTTCAACATAATTCTTGAATTCCTCAATTTGCTCAGGCTCTGCCATATCAATCTTGTTTCCTGCAACGATTTGAGGTCTTTCGGCAAGCTCGGGATTAAATTTGACAAGCTCCTCGTTAATTGTTTCAAAATCCTCAATAGGATTTCTGCCCTCGCTGCCACTAACATCAACGATATGAACGAGCAGTCGGCAACGTTCAACGTGACGCAAAAACTCGTGACCGAGACCGATACCCTCGCTTGCGCCCTCGATAAGACCGGGAATATCGGCGATAACAAAGCTGTTGCCCTCGCCCATAGATACAACGCCCAAATTAGGCACAAGGGTAGTGAAATGATAGTCGGCAATTTTTGGCTTCGCCTGACTGACAACAGAAATAAGGCTTGACTTTCCAACACTTGGATAGCCGAGCAAGCCAACATCTGCGAGTAGCTTTAGCTCAAGAGAAATCTCCCATTCCTCACCCGGCATACCGGGCTTTGCAAAACGAGGAACCTGACGGGTAGGAGTAGCAAAATGGATATTACCCCAACCACCCTTGCCACCGCGAGCGGCAACAAATCGGTCGGTTTTGCTCATATCTGCCATAATGGCACCTGAGTTAATTTCCTTGATAACAGTACCTCTGGGCACCTTGATTTCCAAATCGGGTGCTTTCTTTCCGTACTGACGCGAGCCTCTACCGTTTTCGCCGTTTTTTGCAACATATTTGCGCTTATAACGAAAATCGGCAAGTGTAGCAAGGTTGTCGTCAACAACGAATACTACGTCTCCGCCCTTACCGCCATCGCCACCGTCAGGACCGCCTGCGGCAACATATTTTTCACGATGGAATGCAACTGCACCTGCACCGCCATCGCCTGCCTTAATTTTTATTTTTGCAATATCAACAAACATATTCTTCGTCCTCTGAATATTTAAGTATGCTTGAATTTTTATATCTTTTTGATAAATAGAATAATATCATAAAAACTATTAAAAGTCCAGTTATGTAATAATATTATTAGATAAACAGGCAGGTTTATTATTTTTGCACCGCCTCAAAAATGCCCGACAAAGCGACAAAATCAGCGTTAACAATGTAACATTGTTAAAATAATAACTATTTAGATATTAGTTTTTGTATAAAGTGTAAAATTTGAAATTTTTTCTTGATTATTTTGCACAAAGAGTATAAAATAAATAATGCATAAAAGCAATTTATAAAATTTATATATGGAGGTAAATTCCAATGGTTAAAGTTGCTATTAATGGTTTTGGCCGTATCGGTCGTCTTGCATTCCGCCAGATGTTCGGTGCAGAGGGCTACGAAGTTGTTGCTATTAACGACCTAACAAGCCCAAAGATGCTTGCTCATCTTCTAAAGTATGATTCATCACAGGGCAAGTATGCTCTTGCTGATACAGTTTCAGCTACTGATGATTCTATCATCGTTGATGGTAAGGAAATTAAGATTTACGCAAAGGCTGACGCATCAGAGCTTCCTTGGGGCGAGCTTGGTGTTGATGTTGTTCTTGAGTGCACAGGCTTCTACTGCTCAAAGGAGAAGGCTTCAGCTCACGTTAAGGCCGGCGCAAGAAAGGTAGTTATTTCTGCTCCTGCAGGTAATGACCTTCCAACAATCGTTTATAACGTAAACCACGACACACTAACAGCTGATGATACAGTTATTTCTGCTGCTTCTTGTACAACAAACTGCCTTGCTCCTATGGCTAAGGCTCTTAACGATTATGCAGAAATCCAGAGCGGTATTATG
>CALZMC010000194.1 GCA_945788455.1 uncultured Clostridia bacterium | reverse complement strand
GAAACGGCGATAGATATTGTCGAGATAACCTCGCCCTTTTCTGTGTTAGGCTCAACCTTTGCATTCTCCATGGCGCTAAGTGCAACAGGTAGCTTTAGGTTTGTGATGTTACCTGTAACAAAGCCGAGGTATGTTCCTCCCGTGCCAAGCAAAGGAGAATAAGTAAGCACCTCCAAAACTGCTGTCGGATAGAACACAAGCGCAACGGTAGCAAGTCCCTTTGCAATCATTCCAAGCTTTGGAGAAACACCGAGATGATAGCAGATAAGTGCCGGTATAGACAAAAATACAAGCAGTGTTATGACAATCCAAATTCTGCCGTATGTATGAGTTTTATTGATATATTTATCGTTCATCATTAACCCCTCCATTCCAAGAATGCAATGCTTTCGGGCAATATCTGTGCAAGAAGCATAACTATCAGCATTGCTCCTATCATAGCAAACGGCATTGCAAAGCTTTCAAGCCATTTTAGCTTAGGCAGAGTTGAGAGCTTTTGTAATACGAGCATTAGCACTATTGAAGCTATTAACGCAACGAGCGAAAGCACACCTGCACCATCGCCAATAATATTTGCATCGCCCTTACCTGCAATAGCTCTTGCTACGAACGCGGCAATAAGACCGATAAATGCAGCAGCGCTCATAACACCGGACCACTTGCTGTCCTTCGAGGCAGCCTTGCCGATACCCTTTTGAATTTTCTTTAAGAATATCGGTATAAGAATAAGAGGCATAATCGAGCCGAGAGTCATAACCCACGCAACTGTGGCAAAAACCTCAGGGTCAGTTATCGCATTTGCGATTCCTCCTGTCAGTCCGTACGCCTCAATGGCATTCGTTGCGGCAGTAACCTCGTACGAAATATTGCCGATAATAGTAAGTCGGCAGAATATAGCCAAGTCCTGCCGACAAAGTCAAAATTGTTGCAACAATGCCGATAGCAGGCGCAATAGTAAACAGTCCTGATGATACAACCGTTGACTTGATTGCCGACTTGTCAATTCCTAATTCTTTTGCTCTTTTTATCGCCCTGACTAAAAAGAATATTGCCTGTGCAATAACCAAAGCAACAATTCCGATAGCTAAGGCGAGCATAAATCTGTCTTCCTTAAAATCCATATTTACCATCCAAATTTTTATTATTTCTTTTATTATAGCATAAAATAGATAACTTTTCTACAAAAATATAAAGCCCGGCAGACATCTGCCGAGCTTTATTAGTAATATTATAGGTGCAATACTCTTTCCTTAATCTCTTGAGTTCTGCCCTGATTCCAGAACTGTGTTCCGATATAACCACAGGTTCTACGAGCAACATTCATCTTGTCTTGGTCCTCGTTTCCGCATTTTGGACATTTCCAAACAAGCTTGCCGTGCTCATTTTCACGAATTTGGATTTCGCCGTCATATCCACAGCACTGACAGTAGTCGCTCTTTGTGTTAAGCTCTGCATACATAATGTTATCATAGATAAATCTCATAACCTGAAGTACGGCAGGGATATTGTCCTGCATATTAGGTACCTCAACATAAGAGATAGCACCGCCCGGAGAAAGAGCCTGGAATTCGCTCTCAAACTTTAGCTTTGTGAATGCGTCAATCTCCTCGCTAACATGAACGTGATAAGAATTAGTAATATAATTCCTGTCGGTTACGCCTGGGATAATGCCAAATCTCTTTTGAAGACATTTAGCAAATTTATATGTTGTTGACTCAAGCGGAGTGCCGTAAATACTGTAATCAATATTTTCCTCGCTCTTCCACTTTGCACAAGCATCGTTCATATACTGCATTACAGACAGAGCGAATGGCTTGCCCTCATCGTCAGTATGTGACTTGCCTGTCATATACTTTGTACACTCATAAAGACCTGCATAGCCGAGTGAAATTGTTGAATAGCCGTCAAATAATAGTCTATCAATCTTTTCGCCCTTCTTCAGTCTTGCTAATGCACCGTGCTGCCATAGGATAGGAGCAGCGTCACTGAGTGTGCCCTTTAGTCTGTTGTGACGGCACTGAAGTGCTCTGTGACAAAGGTCAAGTCTTTCGTCAAATATCTTCCAGAACTTAGTCATATCGCCGCCTGATGAACAAGCGATATCAACAAGGTTAATAGTAACAACACCCTGATTAAATCTGCCGTAATACTTGCGCTCGCCCTCTTTATAGTTCTTTGCGTTAGCAATATTACCGATACCCTTTGCAGTAAATCTGTCAGGTGTCAGGAATGAACGACAGCCCATACAGGTATAAACATCGCCCTTTAGCTCCATCATAACCTTCTCGCTGATATAGTCAGGTACCATTCTCTTTGCAGTACATTTTGCAGCAAGCTCGGTTAGATAGAAATACTTGTCATCCTCGTTAATGTTATCGTCCTCAAGAACATAGATAAGCTTAGGGAACGCAGGTGTAACCCATACACCGCTCTCATTCTTTGTGCCTTGAATTCTCTGCTTTAGAGTTTCCTCAATGATTAGGGCAAGGTCCTGCTTCTCCTGCTCGTTCTTTGCCTCGTTTAGATACATAAATACTGTAACAAACGGAGCCTGTCCGTTAGTTGTCAGAAGTGTAACAACCTGATACTGAATAGTCTGTACGCCACGAGAAACCTCTTCTCTAACTCTCTTTT
>CALZMC010000193.1 GCA_945788455.1 uncultured Clostridia bacterium | reverse complement strand
TTATGAATAATACCCTTATCAGTCGGAGGGATATTCAACAAAAGTGAACAGTTATTGCCGACAGATTTTAGATAAATATTAAATAGCCTTTTTGCCGA
Source organism: uncultured Clostridia bacterium (assembly GCA_945788455.1). GTDB lineage: Bacteria > Bacillota > Clostridia > Oscillospirales > Acutalibacteraceae > Eubacterium_R. Next base: position 2,536 of record CALZMC010000193.1, on the reverse strand, counting down.
CTTAACGGTTTTGTCCTCATTTTTTGAATAAAACCATCCTCTGCGAATTGATACGTCAACCTCGGCAGGATACCAACAAAGAGTGTCACAGTTTTTTAGGATTTCTCTCGAGCCCAAGTCCTCGTTTTTTGAGTTAACTCTTTTCATTGAATTTGCGTCAGCCTCTGTATGCTGTGAGTTTTCGGCAACAGTCTCGGCACGTGTAAGATATTCGGGTACAACGGAGTATTCTGCCTTTCGCGACTTGCCTGCCTCATTTCCCACCCAGCGAATATCTCTTCCGCAAATAGCGATATTGGCATTCGGCTGAAGCTTATGAATAAGGTCATAATAACGCTCCCAGTCATACTCAAAGTCAACAGCATTCTTCCCCTTTGCGCCATCAAACCAAACCTCAAAAATCTCGCCGTAATTAGATAAAAGCTCGGTCAGTTGATTGCAAAAATAGTCATTATAGGCACTTGTGCCATAGCGACTGTCGTGCATATCCCAAGGCGAAAGATAGACGCCGAAATCCATATTTTGATTATGACACTCGTCACTGACCATTTTTACGATATCGCCGTCAAAGTCGGTATTTTTAACGCAAAAATCCGTATATTCGCTGTTCCATAGACAAAATCCATCGTGGTGCTTGCAGGTCAAAATAATGCCTGTTGCACCGCTCTTTTTTATTGTTGAAACCCACTGTCTCGCATCAATAGACTTTATCGTAAAATCATCGACCGTTTCCTTACCGCTACCCCACTCACGCGCAGTTGCAGTATTCATACCGAAATGAATAAAGGCATAAAACGGCTTTTCGTTATGTCTTATTTGGTTTTCACTTGGTATAACAGAAATATAACGTTCTATTTCTTCATTATATAAAGGATAGCCGTTATTATAATCAAACCAATCAAGCTCAAAAATATTTTTCATTTAGTGTCCTACCGTTTCAAAGGTTCTTGATTTAATGTTCTTTTTAGTTTGTTCTACTCGCTTGCCGTTTTTTCCGTTATTGTTGTGACGGATAAAGTTATCCTTATCGTTTAGCATCCAAACGCATTTTGAGTGCAAATACCACAGCTTTTCCTTTAGGCTCATAGTGAAAGTAAATTCTCTTTCAGGAACGCTGTCAATCAGCGGTGTAACCAGATCGGCATTTTGAGAATTGATTTCACAGGCAGACAAGATTACTAAATCGGGATGACTTGGTAATGTTGTTGTTCCGTCCAAGGTCACAATCCAAAAATACAGTCCCTTTGCAAATCTTGTATTTTTGTTTTCATCAACACTATGCGTAAACTCATAGCCTAATTGACCGTCCTTTACATAAGCCATTTCCTTAAAATCATATAAATCCCATTGTGCATAAGGCTCATCAACGGCATTTACTTTTATCCACTTTTCTTCCCCATTGACGATAAATTTTTCTTCAATATCATCGCCCGAAAGAGAAGCCATAAGTAGCTTTAGCTTATTTCCGTTTTTTACCTCAATAGTCTGTCCCTCACAGGTCATAAATGCATTTTTTTCAATCTTAAATTCAGCACCTGACGAAACAATTTTTTCAGGCAGGAGTCTGTCGGGAATATGAGTTAAAGTATCGTCATAATCAAGTGCAATAGGTGTTGATTTTGCCTTTTCTCCGATAACGGTTGAAGGCTTTAAGGTTAGCGCAAAGGTCTTAACCTCATAAGGCTTAAAGGAGATAACAAGCTTTCCGTTTTCAACAGTAGCATCGCCAATATGCTCCTCACTTGCATAGACCTCTCTTGCACTTTCAACACCCTCGCCGAGAGTGAATGTGTATTTTTCTATATTCTTGTTAGCACCCTCGTTAAAGCGAACGATAACCTCGCCGCTGTCAACTTTATGATGAGGAAGCTTGATAGCTCTGACGATAACGTCATTTGTACTGCCGTGACCGAATGAATAGCTTGTACCGAGCTTTCCCTGATGCTTATCAAATACAGTAGCGACAAGTGGCTGAATAAATTTCTTCGCCTCAAGCTGTGTATCAGCTCCAACCTTGCCCTTATGACTGAACACGGCAAATGAATAAATGTTCATACCCAAATCCATCATTGACTGCATTGAGTCAATTCTGTAATTCTTTTTCGGTGTGTGAATAGCAGTCAGGCGCAGAGTATTGTCGTTAAACTTATCCCAGCCGTGCTTACATTCGCTGATTACGGATACACCGAATTCGCCGCTTTCGTCAGTAATATCTGCCCACTTTTGAGCAGGAACCTCAAAGAGCTTTTCGCTCATATTTTCGCGCTCGATAGCACCGAGACCAAGGTCAAAGGTAGCCTTTGAATTCTTTGCAGTAAATGAAAATCGTTCCTTACACATAGTTCTCATCGACTGCCACTCTGTTGTGTTATAAACGTCAACGGTTTTTCCGCCGTCAGTCAACGCAATAATTCTTTTAAATGTTGATTTTTTGTCCTGCTGAATTACCTCAAGTGCAACACGAACAGGGCCCTTTTCCAATACAGTAACAGTCTTTACTGTCGGAAATCTGTCAGGCTCCTTGTTGGCCTCTTTA
>CALZMC010000192.1 GCA_945788455.1 uncultured Clostridia bacterium | reverse complement strand
TTTGCATCATCGAGAATAGTGCTTTTGCGAAAAAATGGAGATTTGATATAATCCTTGCTTTTGTTTATACATACTGTTGTTAACCACTTATCAATATGCTCTTTATCTTCAAAATCAATATTACTTTTCCACAGCTTTAGAAATACATCCTGAACAATATCCTCGGCTAAATAATGAGATTTTGTAAAAGAAATTGCAATTAAATACAGTCGGTTACTGTTTCTTTTTACAGCACAGATATATTCATTATTTTTCACATCGTCACCTCCTGTTGAAAGGTCCTTTCACTCTATTAACGATTTATAATACAAAAAAGTCTCAAAAAATTTCATAATTTTACAAAATAATGGGAACGCTTATGCAATTAGTGTTAATGAAGCAAAGCGTTCCCATTAATAAATATATCATCTATAAAATTTATTAGCAACAGTATTAATTTTTATTTTTTATCTTTTTTTACATTCTTTGAATAAATTAAGCCGACCTTATAGACTGTGTCGGTTACCTTATACTGAATGCAGGCATTTGTCGGGCCAACGAACAGTACCTTAACTCGCTCGTTCTTCCATACGCTTCCAACCTGTGTTTTTCTGTTGTTATCGGCATAAACCTTTGTTTTAGCCTTAACAGTTGCGTTCGGTGTAAAGTACGGATATTTCGGCATTGGCTTAACCTCCTTTGGCTTAGTGTATGTGATTAGAAAATATGCAGGGCTTCTGTCCTGTGTTGCTTTTGAAAGCTCTGTTTTACTGACAACACAGCCTGTTGCCGTTTTCTTAACGATTCGCTTCGGTCGGCTATATGCATCATACTTGCCGTCATACATCTGCGGGTCAAGGACCTCGATATTGTTGCCGTTCATTTTTGACAGTACAACGAAGTGACCGTTAGTGCTAAAGACGTTATATTCATCGCCCTGATTTGCGATAGCCATACCGCCTGACTTTAGATGCTTAATGACCTCGTTTTCATCATTAGTGGTTTTGAACTTAAAGTCCTTATTTTTATTAAACAAAGCCGTGAGCAGATTAGTCATATCGGTACCGCTACTGTCTCTGCCGTTATTTTTAAGGCTGAATTCTGCCATCTTTTTTACGGAATAAAGCTCTTTTCCTGCCAAAGAATTTATAACAATACACGCACAGCATACGCCACAGCCACTCGTTTTCACAGTCTTGCCGTTATCATTATAAGGGTACGGCACACTTGAGTAGTCGTTTTGGTTATAGTAATACATATTATATAGTCTCCTTATCGAGATGTGATTTATATTCATCTGCTTTAATTGCGTTTTTCGTAAAAGAATTGTTTTTCCACCAAGCGCTGATTGTCGTTGCAACTAAAAAAAGAACAGATATAGCCTCGCTGATTTCCTCATCGGTAAACGGCAAAGTCTCCTTGCCGAAAATCTGCAATACTGCATTAATAATTGCAACGAGCAAAAGAACTGTTCTGATTATTGTCGCTCTACTGATTTTCATCACAATGTCCCCTTTCCAAGTCCTCTATTCTATGATTAAGCACCTTTAAGCGTTCCTCTAAAACAGGCATTCTTTCTGCAAAGCGATTATGCTTATCAACTTTTTGCTCAAGCTTTTCGAGTCTGAAATTTGTTAGCTTTGTTGATGTTACAATACCACCGAATGAGCCGATAATCGTTCCTGCCATCGAAACAAGTGCCACAAGAAATTCCTTATCCATTAAGTCTCCCTTCATTTTGATTTATTTAAAGAGCTGAGACCCTCTTCGACTATTACATTAGAAAATTACAATTTATTTTTCAAGATATGATACTGCTATGGTACTGTTTTATGCTCTGCCGAAATAGGCTATATTTACTATAATACTCATAAGATTTACTGTATATTTATTCATTATTATGTATATTTATAACTATTTTTTCAAAATCTATTGACAACATATTTAGAATGATTATAATAAATATAATACTAATAACGGAGTAATAATTATAAATATGACAAAGGTTTTTATTGACGGAAAAGACGGCACAACAGGGTTAAAAATATACAAAAGATTTGAAAACAGAAATGACATCGAATTATTATTAATCGACCCCGAAAAAAGAAAGGATAGCTCAGAGCGAGCAAGACTTATTAATTCGAGTGATATTACTTTTCTTTGTCTTCCCGATGCTGCTTCTATCGAGGCAGTATCCTTGGTAGAAAACGAGAATGTAAAAATCATAGACACATCTACTGCACACAGAACGCTTAATGATTGGGCATACGGCTTTGCAGAGCTTAGTGATGAGCATAGAGAAAGAATTGCGACATCTAACAGGATTGCTGTTCCCGGTTGCTACGCAAGCGGATTTAACTCAATAGTTTATCCACTTGTTAAAAGTGGTTTTATTACACCTGACTATGACATTATATGCTATGCATTGAGTGGCTACACAGGTGCAGGAAAAAAAGGTATCGCTCAATATGAGGATAAAGACAGAGATAAGGAGCTTGACAGTCCAAGACTTTATGCGCTGACACAGGAGCATAAGCACCTAAAGGAAATGAAAGCAATAAGCGGACTTTCTAAGGAGCCTATCTTCTCCCCTATCATCTGTGACTATCCGCAGGGAATGGTTGTTTCTATCCCTCTATACACAGACAAGATGAACAAAAAATACAG
>CALZMC010000191.1 GCA_945788455.1 uncultured Clostridia bacterium | reverse complement strand
TCGGCGGTGGTACCTTGGGTGTAAAGCTTGCTGCCAGCCTTTATCACGAGGAGCATAATATTACCTTAATCGAAACCGATTCAAAAAAGCTCGAGGGTCTTGTCAGTAAGCTTGATATACAGGGCATTAAAGGAAGCGGTACGCATATTGCAGATTTAAAGGAAGCTAATGTCAGCGAAAGTGACTTGGTTATCGCTGTTACTCAAAGTGATGAAAATAATATTCTCGTTTGTCTTATGGCAAAAAAGCTTGGTGCTAAAAACACTATCGCAAGAGTAAGAAATCCCGAATACAACACACAGTTTGAGTTTATGCGAAATGATTTGGGTGTATCTTTTATGATTAACCCTGATTTTTCTGCCGCCCTTGAGGTGTCAAGAGTTCTTCAGTATCCTGACGCTCTTAATATTGAAACCTTTGCTAACGGCTTTATTGATATGGCAGAATTCAAGATTAGCGAGGATTCAAGCCTTTGTAATTCAAGAATCGGAGATATGTCCTCGAAGCACACAAAAAATATGATTATCGGTGCCGTTATTCGTAACGGCGAGGTGTTTATTCCAAACGGAGATTTTGTTCTAAAGGCAAAGGACAAGATTTATATTACAGGCGCTCATAAGGATTTGGTTAAGATTTCCAAGGCTCTTATGAAAACAAAAAAGCAGACAATTAAGGATGTTATGATTATCGGTGGCTCTCCTCTCGGCATTTATCTTGCCGATATGCTTGAGGCACTCGGTAAGAATGTTGTTATTATTGATAAGGACAGAGCGAAATGCAAGAATATTTACAGCCTTGTTCCTTATGCAACTGTTATCAACGGAGATGCAAACGACCACGATTTTCTAATCGAAGAGGGAATAGAGGGTATGGACGCTGTTGTAAGCCTAACCGACAGTGACGAAACTAATTTTTTGCTTGCTTTATTTGCTCAAAAGGTCGGCGTAAAAAAGACAGTAACAAAGGTTAAGGACAACAGATTGAGCAAGCTTCTCGATGAGCTTGGTGTTGATACTGTTATTAATGTTGCCGACATCACGGCATCTACAATTTCACAGTACATCAGAGCGAGAGAGAATGTCAGCTCGTCATATATGAAGACTTTATACAAGCTTGTTGACGGCGAGATTGAGGCAACTGAATTTCTTGCAGGAGATTATGTAACATTTCTCGGCACACCGTTGTCATCGTTAAATCTAAAGAAAAATATACTTGTCGCTGCGATTAACAGAAAAAATACAATTATATTCCCAAACGGTACAGACTGTATTCAGTCGGGCGACTTGGTTATTATCGTTTCTAAGGACAGGCATATAAAGAGCCTGAACGATATTCTTCAGTAGCTCTAACTCTTTTTCTAATTTGTAATAGGCTTATCATTAGGAGAAAAAATGAATTTTAAAACAGTATTATATTTTTTAGGAAAAATATATATTGTCCTTGCAGCATTAATGCTATTGCCGTTGTGGGTATGCTTTTATTATCGAATGCACGGCTTTAGTGAAACGGAATATTCCTCATTTTTAATTCCGATATTTATCCTGCTCGTGCTTGGACTTTTGTTAACAATAAAAAAGCCTGACAACTCAAATTTATTTGTAAAGGAAGGCTTTACAATATGCGGACTTGCCTGGATAACAATGTCAATGCTCGGTGCATTGCCGTTCGTTTTGAGCGGTGCAATCCCAAGCTATATTGACGCCTTGTTTGAAACGGCATCGGGCTTTTCGACAACAGGCTCGTCAATACTCAGCGAAATCCATTCGCTTCCTAAGTCAATTCTGTTTTGGCGTAGCTTTACGCATTGGATTGGCGGTATGGGACTTTTGTCATTTATGATTGCGATTGTTCCAAAGGCACAGGGAAATCATATGCACATTATGAAGGCAGAGGTTCCCGGCCCGACAACGAGCAAGGTTGTGTCAAAGATTTCCTCAAGCGCAAGAATTCTTTATATCATATATTTTGTTATGACAGTTTTGGAAATGGCCGTTTTATATATCGGCAGCAGAATTGTCGGCGACAATATAAGACTGTATGACTGTGTTGTTACTGCGTTTGCAACGGCAGGCACAGGCGGATTTTCTGTTATGAACAACTCTATTGCAGGGTATAACAGTGCCTTTGCCGAGTGGACAATTATTGTGTTTATGTTCCTGTTTGCAGTCAACTTTAATATGTATTATTTCTTGCTCACTAAAAAGTTCAAGAATGTATTTAAGGACCAAGAGCTTAGGGCATATATGCTCATAAATATTACTGCGGTAATTTTGATTTCGATTAATATTTATCACTTGTATGACAATGTGGGCTTAGTGCTTAGAAATAGCTTTTTCAGTGTTAACTCGATTATGAGTACAACAGGCTTCGGCACTGCAGACTTTAACACCTGGTCGACCTTCTCAAAGACAATTCTGCTGATGCTTATGTGCATCGGTGGATGTGCAGGCTCAACCGGTGGCGGTATGAAGGTTGTAAGAATTCAGTTGCTCTTTAGACAGCTTGTTCGTGACTTTAAACAAATGGTTAGACCGAATAGCGTTGTTAGCATTAGAATGAACAGGAGAGTCGTTGACCCTCATATTCTTAAAGGCCTAAACTCATATTTGAATGTTTATATCATAACTCTTGTCGTTTCCGTTTTCTTG
>CALZMC010000190.1 GCA_945788455.1 uncultured Clostridia bacterium | reverse complement strand
TTTTTTATTTTTTACAAAAAATAGGAGCAATAATAAATTGCCCCTGATTGTTTTGATTTTATCAATAAAGCCAATCGTCTTTTACTAAAACCTTTTCGATTTCTGCATAATAAATAAAATGATAATCGTTTTGGGGATACCATTTTTCGTCAATTTCGCCGTCAAGAAATTCATCGGGATTAAACCTTGACTTTGCCGCTTTTTTGCAAACTAAAACGATTTGAGCCTCATTAAAATACGGTGCCTTCTCGTCAAATACGGGAGTTAAATTGCACTCCTTAACCTTGTCAACATCTCTGCCACTCTTTGAACCGCAGACGCCGTGAATTTGCTTTTTCATATCCTCAGGATAAAAGCTGACGGTTAGGTAGTCATTCTTGTTCAAAAACTCCTCTGTATATCTTTGAGGGCGAATATAGAGAGTTGCCATATCCTTTCCCCAAAGCTCGCCGACAGCACCCCAAGATACAGTCATAGTGTTAAGAGCATCCTTATCTCCTGCCGTAACGAGAGCCCATCTGTTTTTAAATAAATCTACAACATTTTCGTTTAGGTGCGTAATATCAATTTCCTTAAACATAAACTCATCTCCATTATAAATAGCATTAAAGGATAGCGAAAAACACTATCCTTTAAACAATCAATAATTAAATTCAATTATTTGATAAACTTGATTAGCTCAAGTGCTGCGTTAACATCGCCGTCAACCTTTAGCTTTCCTGTTGTGAAAGCGATAACAGGGTCAAGCTTGCCGTTGATTAGCTTTGTAAAATTAGTAGCATTAACAGTTAAAATAGCATTTCTGTCATAATACTCATAAGGCTCAACGTTAACTCTGCCGTCCTTAATTTCAATATAGAAAATGCCCTCAACCTTACCGACTAAGTTAATCTGAAAAGCAAGAACGCCAGGTACTGATGAAACATCAGTGTTCATAAACTTTTTTCTTGTAGCAAGTACAACTGACTCATATGTCATAGCCATAATACATAACCTCCATATAAATTATTAATTTTATGGGTATATTATAACATATAACATAGAATATATCAAGTAAATTAATGCGACAAAATGCTACAATTATTTATCCTTTGGCTTACAGGTTAAAGCAACGAAAAGTCCGCTTATCATTGCGACCGTAACACCTGCGGCACAAGCCTGAAAGCCACCTGTAATTACTCCCAAAAAGCCGTCCTTTTTTACTGCCTCTCTTACGCCCTCGGCGAGCGCGTTTCCAAAGCCTGTTAACGGAACCGTTGCGCCGGCGCCGGCAAAATCAACAAGCCTCGGATATATTCCAAGTCCACCCAAAAGAACGCCGAGACACACGAACAAAACAAGAATTCTTGCGGGAGTCAGCTTTGTTAAATCAATTAAAAGCTGGCCAATAACACAAATAAGTCCCCCGACAATAAAAGCCTTTAAAAACATCATAAAAAATCACCTGTTATCATTTTTTACGATAACAGGTGAAATATACAAAAATATTAAATCAGTTCTGTGTTGGAAGACCTTCCTTGTCGTACATACATAGGCACTCACACATAATCTCGATACCTGCCGAGATAGCCTCGGGACGTAGATTTTCAGGAGTATCAAGGCGAGTATGATAATAACGAGGTGGGTCAGGATTCATAGCAGCAAAGCCTGTTGCCTTAATTCCGCGCTGTGTGAATGCAGCAGCGTCACAACCACCGATATAAATTGACTCAAATGACAGCTCGTAGCCACAGTTGGAGGCAGCATTCTTAACAAGATGCTTTACGCCCCAATCGTGCTGAAGAGTACCTGAAAGGTCACGGTCATAAACAGCCATATCCTCTAAATCTCTAAATGTATCAAGAGCGATAACAGCAGTAGGAAGTGCCTTTAGCTCTTCTTCGTGTCTCTTTGCATAAGCCTTTGCGCCACGAAGACCTGCCTCCTCAGAGCCTGAGCAAATCATAACAACCTCTGTGTTTTCAAACTCAATTCCTGCCTCGGCGAGAGCCTTAACAGTACCCATACCTGTGTAGCAGCCTGATAGGTTATCAGATGCGCCGGGTACTGACTTGGTCCAGCTTTGGAAGAAAATGAAAGAAATCTCGAACGGAATAAATACGATAGATACAACGAAGAACAAAATGAAGAACCATCTTAGCTTTTCGATATCCATCGCAGCACCACCCTTGCCGACAATGATACAAACAAGTGCATAAATTGTTTGAACAACAAGGCCTACAACTGCAGGAACCTCAACGAATAGCTTTGCCTGTAAACCACCGATTAGATAGTTTATCGGCCATTCAAACTGGCTGTCGGAATGAGCAACCATAATAATTCTCTGCTTAACCTCGCCCTTTGGACTTCTTGTTGCAATCATATTGTGTGAAGTCTGCTTTGGGAACAGAAAATCGTCAAATTCCTTGTACATTAAAAATTCAAATACAAGCGGAATAAATGCTGCTATACAAAGAATAAATGCAGCGATAGGAGATGCAAACCAGTTTACGAATACTGATGCAACACCGCAGGCAACTGTAAACGGAATAAATCCCATAAAGCCCTGTCTATGTAGTGTAAACTCCTCAATTTCAGTTTTGTTACAATAGTTCTTCATATCCTTTTCCATCCACTGCTGAGCACGAAGCTCCTCAGGTGAACCGGGCTTACGAGGACC
>CALZMC010000189.1 GCA_945788455.1 uncultured Clostridia bacterium | reverse complement strand
GAGCTATTGCTCTGACGGGTGGAGAAATTGAAATTAATTCTCACAGGCGCGTGTTTACTTTGGTATCCTCTATTCAGGAGGAGGTTCACAGATTTGCCATAACCTATCATCACAAAAAGCATAAAAAGTCAACGCTTTCAACATCTTTAACAAAAATTGACGGTATCGGCGACAGTAAGGCAAAGGCACTTTTAAAGCACTTTAAAACTGTTACTGCTATAAAAAATGCCGATGTTGACGAGCTTTCGGCAGTACAGGGAATAAGCAAAACCAATGCCGAAAAAATTTATAAATTTTATCACAATTTGTAAAAATAGTATTAATCGGCTTGACTATTAATCGCCTAATTTGTATAATAATAGAGTGTATATGTGAGGAAATGCGTTATGATGCGAGTTATTACAGGACTTGCCAGAGGAAGAAAACTTGAAACTCTTTATGGCGAGGACGTAACGAGACCTACAACTGAATCGGTAAAAGAGGCTTTGTTCTCGATGATACAGTTTGAAATTGAGGGCAAAAAGGTTCTCGACCTGTTTGCCGGCTCAGGTCAGCTCGGTATCGAGGCTCTTTCTCGAGGTGCAAGGCATTGTACCTTTTTAGAGAATAATCGCGAGGCAATCAAGATAGTAGAAAACAACGTAAAGCATTGTGGCTTTGGAGATAAGTCGAATATTATTCTTGCCGATGCGACTGCCTATCTTTTAAGAAAAGAAAATTTTGATATTGCATTTCTTGACCCTCCTTATAACACGGGACTTATGGAAAAATGTCTTCCGTTAGTCTTAAAGCTAATGAGCGATGAGGGTATTGTCGTTTGTGAGTCGTCTGCCGGCGAGGAGATGCCAGAAAGCATAAACGGTTGGTATGCAGACCGTAGCAGAAGATACGGAAAGACAAAGCTTACCCTTTACAGAAAAGAGAGCTGATTATATGAAAATTGCTATTTGTCCGGGTAGCTTTGACCCTGTAACACTCGGACATCTCGATATCATCGAAAGAGCGAGCGAGCTTTTTGACAAGGTTATTGTTCTTGTTATGAGCAACAGCTCAAAGGCAGGAAAAACAGCTTTTTCGGTTGATGAAAGAATAGAATTAATAAAAAAGTGTATCACGAAGGATAATATCGAGGTTGATACATATAGCGGACTTCTCGTAAATTATGCGAAGGAGAAGGGTGCAGTTGCTGTTGTTAAGGGACTTCGTGCCGTATCTGATTTCGATTATGAATTTCAGCAGGCACTTATAAATAAAAGTCTAAACCCAAATCTTGAGACGGTGTTTCTTCCTGCAAATGGAGATAATATGTTCCTGTCCTCAAGCTTGGTTAAGGAGGTATGCAGTCTTGACGGCGATATATCCTCTTATGTTCCCGGCGAAATTGTAAATGATATTTATTTAAGATGCAAAGGAGATAAATAAAATGACAAATACAGATATTCTTTTAGAAGATTTAGAAGATGTATTAGATGATGCTACATCAATACCTCTAAGTAAAAAATATGCAGTAGATGTAGATAAGATTAAGACTATCATTGAGGATATTCGTCTTAATACTCCACAGGAGACAAAGCAGGCTAAGGCTATCGTTGACTCAAGAAATTCTATTTTAGAGGAAGCAAATAAGCAGGCTGCCGATATTATTGCAAAGGCACAGGAGGAAGCAAGAGAGCTTGTTGCCCGTGACCAAATCACACAGACTGCACAGGCTGAGGCTGCCGACATTATCGCAAGAGCAAAGGAGCAGGGCGATGCTTATATCGCAGATGCTCAAAATCAGGCAACAGATATTCTCTCTAATGCAACAAATCAGGCTAACGAGATGGTTACATCAGCTCAAAATAAGTCAAGAGAGATGCTGACTGCAGTTAATAATTACGCAGACGATACTCTGCTCGCTATTGACGATTCTCTATATAAGGCACTTGCAGATGTTCGCCGTATCCGTCAGGGTATTATGAACAGCCAAAACAAGAATAAATAATATTATGCTATCAGTTAAAGTCCAACAGTATTTTTCTGTTGGGCTTTTTTTAGTTAATATAGACAAAAAGAGGCATTCGTTTTTTATGTTATAATAAAAAATTAATTATTATATTGATATACTTATGCTTTTATTGTATAATAAAAAATGGTAAAAATTTGGAAGGAGCGTTTTAAATGAAACACCCAGAAATTATTGAAAAAATGACTTTGGAGCAAAAGGCAGCTTTTGTTTCAGGCTACGATTATTGGCACCTTGAGTCTTGCGAGGAGCTTGGACTGCCTAAGATTATGATTACTGACGGTCCTCACGGCCTTCGTAAGCAAAAGGGCAAGGACTATGTTGAGCCTGAAGGCGAGAAGAGCAAGGGCGGTATCGGTTTAGGTAACTCTGTTCCTACAACCTGCTTCCCACCTGCTGCAACATCTTCTTGCTCTTGGGATCCTGACCTGCTCGTTAAAGAGGGCGAGGCTATGGGACAGGAATGCTTAAAGGAAAAGGTATCTACCATTCTCGGCCCGGGTACAAACATTAAGCGTTCGCCTGTTTGCGGTCGTAACTTTGAGTATTTCAGTGAGGATCCGCTACTTGCAGGTAAATGCTCTGCAGGTATCATCAACGGCGTTCAGTCAAAGGGCGTTGGTACTTCTCTAAAGCACTTTGCTTGTAACTCACACGAGGCATTTCGT
>CALZMC010000188.1 GCA_945788455.1 uncultured Clostridia bacterium | reverse complement strand
CTGTAATCCTCAACAGTAAAGCCCATCGACTTAAAGATACGCTCAACCTCTCTTTGAACAAGAGTGATAGGATGATATGAGCCTCTGTCAAGATTTGCAGGCATTGAAATGTCAAACTCAGGCATTGAGTTAATTTCGCGCTCGATTTCCTTTTCCTTTAGTTCATTGGTTTTCTCGGCAATCTTGTCGGCAACAATGCCCTTTAGCTCATTTACCTTTTGACCGAAAGCCTTTTTTTCCTCGTTAGAAAGCTCCTTCATTCCCTTTAGTAAATCAGTAACACTGCCCTTTTTTCCAAGATATGCAACACGCATATTCTCAAGCTCGGCAGTATTTTCAATTTTAGAAAGCTCTGCTTCAAATTTCTCTTTAAGACTTAAAATCTTATTCTCCATAACTTCCTCCTAAAACAATTTACACAATAAAAAAATCCGCCCCAAATAATGAGGCGGAATAATATCCGTGGTACCACTCAAATTGCAACAAAAGCTGCCACTCAATAGGATTAACGCTCCTCTCACGCCCGACTTACTTTCTCGCCGAGAGCTCATAGACTGAAATTCAGCAGTCATCGCCTGTGTGTTTTCACCGCCCACACACTCTCTAAAAAGCAAATTGAAAGCCTACTTACATCTACTCAACGCATATATAGTACAATGATTATACAACTTATATCACTCATAAGTCAAGTATTTTTGCTTAGTTTAAAAAAAGTATTGTAATTTTGGTTAAATATGTATATAATTATTATATAATGCTAAAAGGAGGTGGCTTTACCATGAACGATAAGACAATGACTTTCAGAATCGGCGATGAAAAAGAGGATGTTATGAAGGATACCTTAACAGAGGTATTTGACGCTCTGCAGGAAAAGGGATACAACCCTATTAACCAAATTGTCGGCTATATCCTGTCGGAAGACCCTACTTACATCACAACTCACAAGAATGCCAGAAGCCTAATCAGAAGGATTGACCGTGATGAGCTGTTGGCAGCTATGGTAAAGTCTTATCTCGATTAGTCACATATTGAATACCACAAAAAGCAAGGGAGGGTTATCTTTGGCAGAAAATATGTTAGAATACAAAGGTAAGCCTTTGGTAAGGTCAGGCAATACAATTTATTACGGTAGCATGAGCGACCCATACGTAATTTGTCTAAATATTATTGACCAGCAGGAAGATATTAACGACCTAAAGATTTCGGGCAAAATTGCTATTTCGCTAATTAACACAGACCCGGATGTTTCACCAAAGGAAAAAATAGTTAAGAAGAGTGAAAAGGTTGGCCTATTTAACGCACTTGATTTAGGTGCTGTATGGCTGGAAAGAGCATTAAAGTAAAAGAATTCCGACTGATTTTTCAGTCGGTTTTTTATTAAGAATATTCATGTATTAGGAGAATGTTATGTACACAGCAAATGAAAAAAGATATGACAACGATATATATAACTACTGTGGAAAAAGCGGCTTAGCCCTGCCTAAAATTTCTGTTGGTCTATGGCAGAATTTCGGCAACAATGACGACTATGAGAATATGAAAAAAATCATTCTTACTGCCTTTGACAACGGTATCACTCACTTTGACTTGGCAAACAATTACGGTCCCGAGCCGGGCAGAGCAGAAATAAATTTTGGAAAAATCTTTAAGGAAAATCTAAAGCCGTACCGTGACGAGCTTATTATCAGCACAAAGGCAGGATATGAAATGTGGCAGGGTCCTTACGGTGGCAGAGGTGGCAGCAGAAAGTATCTTACTGCATCGCTTGACCAAAGCCTAAAGCGTATGGGGCTTGATTATGTTGACATATTTTATCATCACTGTATGACTAACGAAACTCCGTTAGAAGAAACTGCGCTGTGTCTTTCTGACATTGTCAGACAAGGCAAGGCTTTGTATGTTGGAATGAGCAACTATGACGGCAAAACGATGCACAAAATGCATCACAAATGCGATGACTATAATGCTCCGTTTATTATAAATCAAAACAGATATTCAATATTTGACAGAACTATCGAAAACAACGGACTGATAAAAGAGTCAAAGCATAAGGGCAAGGGAATTATCGCATTTTCTCCGCTTGCACAGGGACAGCTTTCCGACAAGTACGCAAACGGTATTCCCGAAGGCTCAAGATTATACAACAACGAAGCAAAGCAAAAGCACGCAAAATATGACGAAGAACGCGCAAGACAAATAAAAGAGCTATATAATATGGCTGCTGACAGAGGCATAACGCTGTCACAAATGGCAATTCAGTGGATATTAAAGAACGACAGCATAACATCTGTTTTAGTCGGTGTTCACTCAACAGAACAGCTTTTAGAAAATATTTCGGCATTAAATGTCGAGCCGTTAACAGCCTCAGAGCTGAAGCAAATAGACAAAATCACAGGCTGTTAGCCTAACAGTATTCGAACCCAATAGCCTAAAGTAAGCTATTATTGGCACCTGTTGCCATTTTTTGCCTTGATATACGCCGGTATAACTTCGTCAAAGAAATGGCGACAGCTACTCAAACTAACTTACTTTAGGTGCGAAGCAGTTTATATTATACAAATTTTTGATTAGACAAGGCATATTTTTAATTGCATACTTGCGTATTCAATTAAAAATTAACGCAGTATTATCGGAAATTTGCTAATATAAACCTAATTTTGTTCGAATACTGTTAGGCT
>CALZMC010000187.1 GCA_945788455.1 uncultured Clostridia bacterium | reverse complement strand
CGTAGAGCCCGTCAATATCGTTGAACTCAAGAGTTGCCTTTAGGGCAGTCGGGTCAACGCAGTCATATTCGATAGCATAAGCAGGTCTCATAACCTGTGCGTTTTCAAGTCCGGGAATAGTATGGATAAAATCAAGCTGAACGTCCTCAGGCAGTGAAGATGACAGACCTTGAAGATACATTTCTTCTGTATTAAGACCGCAGGGCTCAACAAAAAGCTGATGCCTCTCCTTGTCGCCGAAGCGAACAATCTTGTCCTCAAAGCTCGGACAATAACGAGGTCCCTTTCCCTCAATTTTTCCTGAATACATTGGACTTCTGTGAAGATTATCGAGAATAATCTGCTTTGTTCTCTCGTTAGTGTAGGTTATGTGACAAGCGACCTTGTTTTCGGGTGGGGTAGTGGTGTCATAGCTAAAGGGAACAGTATGCTCATCTCCGTTTTGAATTTCCATCTTGCTAAAATCAATAGATTTTCTGTTAACTCTTGACGGTGTGCCTGTCTTAAATCTGCGCAGGGGAATGTTTAGCTTTTTAAGCGCTGTTGCAAGCTCGGTAGCAGGGAACATTCCGTCAGGTCCGCTCTCGTATGAAATGTCGCCGATATATACGCGACCACCGAGAAAAGTGCCTGTCGCGATAATGACAGCCCTCGCAGTAAACAGAGCCTCAAGCCTTGTCTTAACCTGCCACATACCGTTATCGAGTCTAATGATGTCAACGATTTCAGCCTGTCGAATATCAAGATTTTCCTCAAGCTCAAGCGTATGCTTCATTCCTGCAGAATACTCGCGCCTGTCAATTTGGGCGCGCAGGGAGTGAACGGCAGGGCCTTTTCCGAGATTTAGCATACGCGACTGCAGAGAATACCTGTCGGCGCACCTACCCATTTCTCCGCCGAGCGCATCAATTTCGCGAACAAGATGCCCCTTTGATGTTCCACCGATGGATGGGTTACACGGCATATTTCCAACCCAGTCAAGATTTATTGTAAATACGGCAGTTTTACAGCCAAGACGCGCTGACGCAAGGCAAGCCTCAATTCCGGCATGCCCTGCACCTATCACTATTACATCATATTGTCCTGCAAAATATTCCATATTTTTGTTCCTTAAAATTTTAATCGGGCGGATTATTCTATCCTATGGTTGTTTATATATTCACGGGCGGATAATATCCGCCCCTGCTTAATGTTGTGGGAATTGATGATATTATCCGTTATTTGTGTTATTGCGATTTTCGGTTATTATTTTCCGACACAAAATCTGCTGAAGATGTTATTTACAACCTCCTCGGTTGCCTTTTTTCCCGTCAAAGTCAGCAAATCGTCAACTGCGCTGTCAATCATAACGTTAATTGCATCATAGGTTACACCGATTTTTGCCCCACCAAGTGCCTCGTTAACACTTTCGAGTGCGCTGACAACACATTGCTTTTGCCTCTTGTTTGCAAGGATAGGCTGTGTTGTGTCGAACGAGCTAACTCCAAGCACATTTTTTATCGCCTTTTCAATTTCGTCAAGTCCGTCATTGTTTTTGGCAGAGATGTAAACGATATGCTCAAAGCTGTTCTTTATTTTGTCAATGTTGATTTTTTGCTCTAAATCGGTCTTGTTAATAACTGCGATGCATTTTTTGCCCTTACAGCTATCAATCAAAATCATATCGTCCTCGCCAAGCTCCTCACTGCTGTCGAAAACTGTCAAAACGAGTGACGCAGTCGAAATCTTATCAATAGCCTTTTTTATTCCTATGCTCTCAACAATATCGTCACTCTCGTGAATACCTGCCGTGTCGCTCAGGTGCAAAACCATATTGCCGAGCCTTACGGAATTTTCAACAATATCACGGGTTGTACCCTTAATGTGAGTTACAATGCTCTTTTCTTTTCCGGAGAGCATATTCATCAGCGTTGACTTGCCGGCATTCGGCTTTCCGACAATGGCAGTATCGACACCCTCAGTCACAACCGAGCCGTTTTCGTAGTTGTCGATTAATGCTTGCAGACAAGAGGCTGAATTTTCCAAAACGGAAATGAGGTTATCAAGCTCAAGCTCCTCAATCTCCTCATCGGGATAGTCAACCCACGCAGCCATAGACGCACTGCAACCGACAAGCATATCGAGTATTTCGGTAATTTTATTGCTCAAAGAGCCTTGCAGTAAATTGTATGATGCCTTGAGCGCCTCATCGCCTTGTGCAGAGATAAGAGACGCAACACCCTCGGCTTGCGCAAGGTCAATTTTTCCGTTTAAAAATGCGCGCTTTGTAAATTCGCCTGCCTCGGCAGGAGATGCGCCTGCATTCAAAACAGCCTCTAAAGCTTTTTCAACAATAAAAATTCCACCGTGAACAGAAATTTCAACAACGTCCTCTCCTGTATAGCTTTTCGGTGCTCTGAAAACAAGTGCAATCGCATTGTCAAAGCTTTCACCGTTCATATAAACGTTGCCAAACTTTGCAGTATAGCCCTTTAGAGAGGACAAGGGGGTATTATCCATAGCTCTAAAAACCTTTTCTCCAATGCTTATTGCATCATCGCCGCTGATACGAATAACGCCGATGCCTGCAACACTGTTTCCCGTTGCGATAGCGGCAATAGTCTTAGCCATAATAATTCCCCTTTCTGTAATATATACTATTATAATATAATATTCTTTTCCGATTAGGCAATGAAAAGTAATCCGAACCTGCCAAAAA
>CALZMC010000186.1 GCA_945788455.1 uncultured Clostridia bacterium | reverse complement strand
GTGCAAGTAGAGTTGCAGTAGTTGTACCGTCTCCTGCATCATCATTTGTCTTTGATGAAACCTCTTTTACAAGCTGAGCACCCATATTTTCGAACGGGTCATCAAGCTCAATTTCCTTTGCGATGGTTACACCGTCATTTGTGATAAGCGGTGCACCGTACTTCTTGTCTAATACTACATTTCTGCCCTTTGGACCTAATGTGATTTTTACAGTATTAGCAAGCTTATCAATACCGGCTTGAAGCGCCTTACGAGCGTCCTCGCCGTAAATAATATCCTTAGCCATAATATCTTTCCTTTCTCAAATTAGTAATTAAAAAAATCAATCCTCAACAACTGCAAGAATATCCTTAACCGAAGTAATAGTATATTCCTCGCCGTCAAGCTTTACCTCTGTTCCTGAATACTTGCTGATGATAACCTTATCGCCAACCTTAACAGTCATTGGATTTTCCTCAGTACCGGGTCCGACAGCAATTACCTCGCTCATCTCAGGCTTTTCCTGAGCTGATGCAGCAAGAATAATTCCGCTTTTTGTGGTTTCCTCTGCCTCAAATGACTTTAGCAAAACTCTGTCTGCAAGCGGTTTAATTGTCATAATAAGTCACCTCTATTTATAATTTGTAATTTTTTAGCACTCTTGTTCCTTGAGTGCTAATTACTATTTTAGCAATATTTTTCCATTTGTCAAGCATATTCATAAATAATTCAAAAAATATAGCCTTTCTATACATTATTATAGCAGAAAGGCTGAATATTTTAAGATTATTTTTTATTTATAATGCATACTGCGTGGGCAGAAATACCCTCCTTCGCACCTGTAAAGCCAAGGCCCTCCTCGGTTGTAGCCTTAACGGAAACGCAGTCCACATCAATACCGCAGGCAGTTGCGATATTCTTTCTCATATCATTGATATGAGGAGCCATTTTCGGTGCCTGTGCTATAATTGTTGAGTCTATATTATTAATAGTATATCCCTTTGATTTAACCTGATTTGCAACCTCTTCAAGCAGTTTAAGGCTATCGGCACCCCTCCACTTATCGTCTGTGTCAGGAAAAAGATGGCCTATATCCCCCATTGCCGCCGCGCCAAGCAAGGCATCACTAACGGCGTGAAGCAAAACATCGGCATCGCTATGGCCTAAAAGTCCGACAGGACTTGGAATATCAACACCGCCTATAATACATTTTCTACCCTCAACAAGCTTATGTACATCGTAGCCGTGACCTATTCTCATCATTGCTCACCTCTCATTTTAAGTATTCCCTCTCCGAGAATAATATCATCGGGAGTTGTAATCTTAATATTATCGTATTCGCCGATAACAGCATAGACATCTCTGCCTATACTCTCAACAAGCTGACAATCATCGGTATAATCCTTTTTGTCAGCCTTTGCCTTATTGACTGCCTTAAGATAGAGCTTAAAGTCAAAAGCCTGAGGAGTACGAATAGAAATAAGGCTCGCTCTGTCGGGCGTGTCAATAATCTTCTTATTTTTATCGACAACCTTGATTGTATCCTTAACAGGCACTCCGACAGCACTTGCGCCCGTTTCGATAGCTTTGTCAAGTGTCCTTAATATCTCCTCGCGAGTAACAAGCGGTCTTGCGCCATCGTGGATTAGAATATAATCACATTCATCAATAGTATCAACGGCATTTATAACACTCTCTTGTCGTGTCTCTCCTCCAAAGCAATAGCTGATATCATAGTCAGCCAAAACATTCTCAAAGCTTTCTAAATCACTTTCACGGCAAACTACAATTATCTCGTCAATTTCGGCAAGCTCGCTGAATACGGCAACTGTTCTTTCAATAACGGTTTTTCCGCCGATTTCAAGAAGAAGCTTACTTTTTTCACTTTTCATTCTGGTGCCTGCACCGGCACCTAAAATTACAGCAACATTATTCATCCCTTAAACCCTCGATTTCGTCAATAGTCGGAGTTACAAATTCGGTGTTATACGTTTCATATATAACAAATCCGAGCTTTGCACCATTCGGCTTTTTTATATTTTTTACTAATGTATAATCGACAGGAACATTTGAGCTTTCCCTCGCCTTGCTGAAATATGCGGCGATTACAGCACAGTCATGAATAGCCTCATCGGTTATCCTTGAGCCTGATGTTTCGCAAATTACGTGACTGCCTGCCGTATCCTGAACATGAAACCACGTGTCATAATTCTTCGCAGTTTTCATAGTCAGTCTGTCATTCATAAGATTATTTCTGCCGACAAGGATAGTAAAGCCGTCACGAGTTTTAAAGCGATAAGGCTTTAATGCTTTTTGAGGCTTCTTTTTATTATTATTCTGCCTCTTAATATAGCCTTGAAGTGCCAATTCTTCCTTAATCTCTGTGATTTCGGCATCGGTCTGCGCTCTTGACAGGGCATCAATTACCGTATCAAAATACAAAACCTCTGCTTTGGCATCATTTATAAAATCATTTAGCTTTGACTCGGCTATCTGCTTTTTTCGATATTCTTTATAGTATTTTTGAGCATTTTGTGCAGGAGTCAGCATTGTGTCTGCAGGAATGCGAACAGACTTATTATTATCATAAAAGTTTTCTAAATCATAAAAAGGTGCACCCTTTTCGAGTCGATACTGATTTGAATTAATCAAATCGCCGTAAAGCTTATACAAATCCTTATCCTTACAGCTTTCAAGCTCGCTTATTCGGTTAGCTACCTTACGGGATGATCGTTCCTGCAAGGAGGTC
>CALZMC010000185.1 GCA_945788455.1 uncultured Clostridia bacterium | reverse complement strand
GAGCTTGACAAGATTTACGATACAGGTCGCGGCTCTGTTAAGGTTCGTGCAAAATATACCTATGATAAAAAGTATAACTGTATTGATATTACTCAAATTCCGCCTACAACTACAAGTGAGGCAGTAATTGATAAAATTATCGAGCTTGTAAAATCTAATAAGATTAAGGAAATTAGCGATGTTCGTGACGAAACAGACCTATCCGGTCTAAAAATCACAATCGACCTAAAGCGAGGAATTGACCCTGAAAAGTTTATGTCAAAGCTATATAAGCTGACACCGTTACAGGACACCTTTAGCTGTAACTTCAATGTTTTGATTAAGGGCAGACCTATGGTGCTCGGTGTTAAGAGCATTTTGCTTGAGTGGGTTGATTTCAGACTTGAGTGCATTAGAAGACGAATTAACTTTAATCTTGAAAAAAAGAGAAAGCAATTACATTTGTTAAAGGGCTTGTCAAAAATTTTGCTTGATATTGATAAAGCTATCAAGATTGTTAGAGAAACCGAAAGCTAATCAGAGGGTGTACCTAATCTTATGATTGGCTTTGGCATAGATGAAACTCAGGCTGAATATGTTGCTGAGATTAAGCTACGCCACCTAAACCGTGAATATATCCTAAAGAGAATTAAGGATATCGAACAGCTTGAGAATGATATTGCCGAGCTTGAGGGCATTCTTGCAAGTAAAAATAAGATGAAAAAGATTATTATTACAGAGCTTGATGCTGTTGCAAAAAAGTACGACACAGGAAGAAAGTGTGAGGTACTTTACGAGGTTGACGATACTGACGAGGTTGAGTTAGTCGAAATACCCGATTATCCTGTCACTCTGTTCCTTTCAGAGCATGGCTATCTAAAGAAAATCAAGACTGCAAACCTGCGTATGTCGGGTGAGCAGAAGGTAAAGGAGGGCGACAGAATTATTACCGAGCTTGAATGCTCGAATAAGGATGAGCTACTGTTCTTTACAAATCAAAATCAGGTATACAAGGCTAAGGTTGATGATTTTGCAGACACAAAGGCTTCGGTTCTCGGCGATTATGTTGCATCAAAGCTCGAAATGTCTGCTGACGAGCAGGTTGTATATATGGCAGTTGTCAGCGAATATAAGGGCTATATGATTTTCGTATTTGAAAACGGAAAGCTTGCAAAGGTTGACATATCCTCTTATGCAACAAAGACGAACAGAAAAAAGCTTATCAACGCGTATTCAAACAAGTCTTCGCTTGCAGGAGCTATGTATATCACAGAGGATACCGATATTGTAATTTGCTCATCAAGCGGAAGAATGCTACTGCTTAATACTGCTGCAATATTACCGAAAACAACTAAGGACACACAGGGTGTTGCAGTTATGAAGCTAAAGAAAACTCATAAAATTACTTCTATTCACTTATATAAAGAGGGCGAGTTTGAAAAGGCTTGGAGATTTAGAACAAAAAATCTTCCTGCAGCCGGTGCTTTGCCGAGTGAAGCAGATGTTGCAGAGCAATTAACTTTTTAATTAATAAAAAAAGTTCTTGCATTCTTATATATATTGTGATATAATCCATAAGTAATTTAGTATAACGGAGGAATAGTTATGTCCTGGTATCATTATTTATTAGGTGCAATTCTTCTTATTGCATCTATCATTATCACAATAGTAGTACTTATGCAAGAGGGCCGTTCACAAAACCTTTCCGGTGCTATCGCAGGCGGAGCTGAAACCTTTTTAGGAAAATCAAAGGGAAGAACTATTGAGGCTAAGCTTGAAAGAATAACTAAATGGTTAATCGTAGCATTCTTTGCTATCGTTCTTGCTGCATTCTTAATCTTTTTATTTATTGGATAAGAAATTGAAAGTAACCTTGCAGATGCAAGGTTATTTTTTTTACTAAAGGGAAAGTCAAATATACTTGGTATGAAAACTAATTATATAATTTTTGATTTAGAGTGGAATAACACCTACAACTATAAACTGAATAAGGGTATGAACGAAATTGTTGAGATAGGTGCGATAAAGCTTAATGAAAATTTAGAGATAAAAGACACCTTTAAACAGCTCATAAAACCAACTGTTTCAAAAAAGCTTGACAGTAGATTTAAGAGACTTACTCACATTACTATGGAGGAAATCAAAGCAAGCGGTACTGATTTTAATACTGCGTTTAGTGATTTCAGCCGTTGGTGCGGTAATGGAGACAATGTTTTTTTGAGCTGGTCTAACAGTGATTTATATACCTTGATTGACAATTTTAAGCGCTTTAAAAATACATATAATCTTGATTTTATGCATAAATATGTTGATGCACAAAGCTATTGTATGTCTCAAATACAAAGCACGGGGAATAATCAAATCAGCCTTTCTAATTTCGCTGAACTGCTTGGTATTGTTGTAGATGAAAACAATCTTCACAGAGCACTTGATGACTGCTATATAACTCTGTCCTGCCTTAGAAAAATATTCGACAAGACGAAAATTAAGAGCTTTATTCAGGAGTGCGATAATTCATATTTTGAACGATTAGTATTCAAATCTTTTTATATTACCTGTGCGAATTATGAGCATTTTCACTTGTATGAGCTTGAGCTTCATTGTCCAAATTGCAACGGAATATTAAAACCGCTTCATAGCTACGAAATAGAAAATAAGGCATTTAAAACCGCAACAAAATGCACAAGCTGTTCAAATAAATATTGGACATTCATCAGAGCAAAAAGAACTTATGACGATATAGTCGTTGCAAA
>CALZMC010000184.1 GCA_945788455.1 uncultured Clostridia bacterium | reverse complement strand
TCTAAGACTATCGCAGAGCGTACATTCGTTGAAAGCGGTATCAAGAATTGGGTTGTAATGCGTCAGTCAGGTATTCTTTATCCAAACATTCTAAAGAATATGGACCCAATTATGTTCCACGTACCGATTAACGGTGTTCTTGAGTGGTGTACAGTTGAAGATTCAGGCCGTCTAATGTGTAACCTCGTTCTTGAGGACATGGCAGGCAATCTCGGTTCTGATTTCTGGAATCATTTCTTTAACATCGGTTCAGGTAAGGAATACAGAATTTCTAACTACGAATTCGAACAGCTACTTCTCGGTACTCTCGGTCTTGCAGGCCCTGAAAAGCTATTTGACCCTGACTGGTTCATCACAAAGAACTTCCACGGTCAGTTCTATTCAGACGGCGACAAGCTTGAAGATTTCCTACACTTTAGAGAAAATCTACCTGTTAAGGATTATTTCAACAGACTTGCTACTCAGGTTCCTTTCTATTTCACAATTCCAAGATACCTACCAAAGAACCTTGTTGCTGCTTGTGCAAAGCCATTTATGAAGAAGATTGCTGAAACTAAAGACTTCGGTACAATCGACTGGGTTAAGAATGAAACTCCTGAAAGAATTTCTGCTTACTACGGTTCAATGGAGGATTACAACAAAATTCCTAAGAAGTGGGAAGATTTTGAAATCATTAAATTTGACAAAGATAATAGTGCTGCAGAGCAGTTCAAGTTAGACCACGGATATGATGAGTCTAAGCCTGAAAGCGAGCTTGACATCGAGGATATGAAGGCAGCTGCTAAGTTCCGTGGTGGCGAATGCCTAAGTGAGACAATGACTAAGGGCGACATGGCTACAAAGCTAAAGTGGAAATGCGGTTTGTGCGGTCACGAGTTTGAGGCATCTCCTGCTCTTATCCTTCTTGGCGGTCACTGGTGTCCTGAATGCTTCATTCCACAGAAGGAATGGAACTATGATGCTGTTGCAAAGACAAATCCATTCTTCGCTCAGGTTTGGTATCCTAACCACACTAAAGAAGAATCAAACGTTTATAAGTTTGATGATTTGTTCCAGATTGACGGCGTTAAGTGGGATGACATCAAGAGATAATCATACATAAATAAATAAACGCTCTGCAGATGCAGAGCGTTTATTTATTCGAGTATTTATTTTGAGGATTATTATGAAAAAATTATTATCATTATTCTTGGCAATTTCATTAGTATTTTTGTGTTCCTGCTCATTAGTCGAAAACAATGTCGAGGCGAGATATATTACATTTAATGAGATTAATGACAAATACATATTCAGCTTTGATTTTAATGACAGATATTTAGCACTTGCTACTGTTAAAAGCACCGAAAACGAAAATGACGGCGAGTACACAGAAGAATTGCCCGAAGAAGAAATTTCTACTGATTATTATATCTATGTTTATGATTTTTTCAGACAAAAATGCATTAGTGAATACAATTTTACGAGCAAAGAATTATATGATATTGCAGAAATAACAATAAACGATAAAAACAAAATTACACTTGTCTCGAATGAAGAAGGCTCTTTAAGCTCTGTATATAACGTGAGATTTAAAGAAATTGATAAATTGTCGGTTGATTTGCCACAGTATAATCAGGAAATAAATAATCAAAACAGTATGATTAACTATGATTACTATCCCTGTGTTAATGATTTTTATTACTATACGGGAATAAACAAGGAATTAAATTTCTTTAACAGTAATGATGATTATTTTTATCTTAAAAATTATGAAAAATACAAATACCCTATTAATTCTAACGGAAAAACAATTCTCGAATACACAAATAACTATGCAGATAAGCATTCATTGTCATTAACTAATTACGATGACTTAA
The DNA here is from genome assembly GCA_945788455.1 of uncultured Clostridia bacterium. Classification (GTDB taxonomy): domain Bacteria; phylum Bacillota; class Clostridia; order Oscillospirales; family Acutalibacteraceae; genus Eubacterium_R. The sequence continues at coordinate 894 of CALZMC010000184.1, read as the reverse complement.
CAAGAAAAAGTATTGATATCAGCAGTGATTTTAAGGATTACAGCGCCGAACAGGCAAAATTACATAATGATATGTATGCCTGTATATTAAGGGGCGTTGAATTGGAAAACGCAATATTCATTTGGGATACATCGCTTTCAAGTGAATACAAAATTAATGATATTGAAAAAATATCGGTTAATGAGCTTGATAACAAAATAACCGATTTAGAAGAAAGCATAAGAAATACATATAATATTGATTTAGAAACAAACAAGGAATATAACGCTGATTTTTTTGATTATAAATTTTCTAACACTGTTCCTAAAGCCGAGGTGTTTTTAAGGCTTTATGATTTAGACTACTGTCTTTCTACATTCCCTACAAGGCTTTATAGCGAAATGATAGAGGGCGGAGATTTTTCTTTAGGCTTCGACAAGTTCAAAATATATATGATTGGAGAATTTAATCAGGATGAGAATGTTGACGCGTATTGTTCAAATTTGAATAATGAATTATACATTGTTTTTTCGATGAAATATTTTAGGTACTCAACATTTTGTCATGAGCTTATGCATGCACTCGAATACAGAATTTGGGATTATGACAACGAATTTGAGGAAAAATGGTACAATCTAAATCCTGATAATTTTGAATATCAAGGAAAAGAAAACTATTCTACTTACTATTATGAAAACGAGTATGTTCAGGATTATTTTGCAAGAGATTACGGACTGACAAATAATTTAGAAGACAGGGCTACTGTTTTTGAAGCGATTTGTGACAGCGGTATCGAAAATCAAGCTGATGCCTGGTGGATAGAGAAAAAGCCATTAAAGGCAAAAGCAACATTGCTTAAGAAAACACTTGAAAAATCATTCCCATCCTTAAAAATCCTTACCTTATCGATTGCCC
>CALZMC010000183.1 GCA_945788455.1 uncultured Clostridia bacterium | reverse complement strand
ACTAAACGGTCACTCTCCCCTATTGTCTGTTCTCTGATTACTAAGCCCTTGGTAGAGGTTTTCATTTTCCTTCACCTTTTCATTTTCCTTATATTTTAAGTAATCCATAATACTGCCTGAATTAACAAAAGCGTTCCATTTATCATCATTCATACTAACACCACCATTTTTATTTTATACTATGGGGGTGCATTTACTTTTGTTAAATTAAGGCAGAAATAGTCTTTTTACAAAACAGTCATTCAAAAATCAGTCTAAGCCGAAATTGTGGATTAAGCCCTCGCGATTTCTCCAATCAAGCTTTACCTTTACCCAACAATGAAGATTGACCTTTATTTGAAAAAAGCTTTCTAAATCCTGTCTTGCATAGGTTGACACTTTTTTTAGCATAGCACCGTTCTTTCCGATAACCATACCCTTGTGGCTGTCGCGCTCACAGTAAATAGTTGCATCAATATCAAGAATATCCTTGTCATCACGCTCGCGCATCTTTTCTACTGCGACTGCAATACCGTGAGGTACCTCCTTGTCCATAAGTCGCAAAATCTTTTCTCGAATTATTTCGGCTGCGAGAACTCTCTCGGGCTGATCTGTTAAGGTATCCTCGGGGAAGAAATGAGGAGACTCAAACGCAAGCTTATTAAGCTCGTCAATAAGCTCATCAACATGGTCGCCGTCAGTAGCGCTGACAGGCACGATAGCCGTAAAATCATAAAGAGTATTAAGCTCAACGATACGGTTTAGCAAAACCTCCTTATCGTTAATCATATCAATCTTGTTAATTGCTAAAATTACAGGCAGATTTTTCTTTTTGAACATTTTTAACAGCTCAAGCTCCTGTTCATTCAGCTCGCCCTTTGGCTCAACAAGAAAAAGACACGCATCAACTCCGCCGACTGTATCGCCGACAGCCTCATTCATCTTTTCGCCGAGCTTGTTATGAGCGATATGAAATCCGGGTGTATCTGTAAATACAAGCTGTGTTTCTCCCTGTGTGAGAACACCCATAATCTTTGTTCTCGTGGTCTGTGGCTTTGATGATACGATAGCAATTTTTTGGCCTAATATTCTGTTTAAAAGTGAGGATTTGCCTACATTAGGCTTACCTACTATTGCAATAAATGCGGTTTTTGTCATTATTCGTCACCCATATAGTAGCTGTTGTTTCTTTTCCATCCGATTTGAGTAAGCACGGTTTCTTCCTTTTCTCTCATATGGACCTCCTCAAGTCCGCCGTTTTCGTGGTCATAGCCGAGAAGATGAAGCATTGAGTGAACAGTAAGAAATCCGATTTCTCTTTGAAGAGGATGGTTATATTCCTCTGCCTGCTCAACAGCCTTTTCAACAGAAATCACTATATCTCCAAGCAGCTTTGCACCTGTGTCGTGATTTATGTCATACTCGCCGTTTTCGCCCAAAGGGAATGACAAAACATCAGTAGGTCTGTCAATATTTCTAAATTCGCGATTTAGCTCGTGAATTCGCTCGTTATCAACGAATGTAACGCTGACCTCAGCAGAGCCGTCAAAATTTTCAAGCTCTAATACTGCATGACAACAGCGTCTTATAAGAAGCCTGATACCTGTCGGTATTTTTACCTTCTTTTGCTCGTTTGATATTACAACCTTAACCGAATCCATTATTTATTCCCCTCCTCGTATTTTTCGTATGCATTAACAATATCCTGAACAAGCTTGTGCCTTACAACGTCCTTTTGGTTAAAGGTGCACATAGCAATATCGTCAATTCCTTTTAATATCTTTAGGACCTTTTTGAGTCCTGACTTTTTTCCTGTCGGCAGGTCAATCTGGCTAATATCTCCGGTAATTACCATTTTTGAGCCAAAGCCAAGACGGGTTAAAAACATCTTCATCTGCTCAGGTGTAGTATTCTGTGCCTCGTCAAGAATGATAAAGCTGTCATCAAGCGTTCTGCCTCTCATATAGGCAAGAGGTGCAACCTCAATCGCTCCACGCTCCTGACAACGCTGAAAATTTTCAGCTCCAAGCATATCAAACAGAGCATCATAAAGCGGTCTTAAATACGGGTCAACCTTACTTTGCAAATCGCCGGGCAAAAATCCAAGCTTTTCTCCTGCCTCAACTGCAGGACGGGTTAGGATAATCTTGTTGACCTCCTTCGCTCTGAATGCAGTAACGGCAAGCGCAACGGCTAAATATGTCTTACCCGTACCGGCAGGACCGATACCAAAGGTAATCGTATTATTTCTTATGGCCTCACAATATTTCTTTTGGCCTAATGTTTTCGGCTTAACAGGTCTGCCCTTTGAGGTAATGCATATACTGTCGCCTGTCATTGTATTAAGCTTGTCCTCGTTGCCCTCATTAACAAGCGACAAAACATATCTGACATTTTGGTTAGTGATGCTCTCGCCCTTGCTGATTAGGACCAAAAGAGAATTCAAGGCTCTCGTTGCCTTTGATACATTTTCTGCATCGCCGACAACCTTTAGGTCAGTACCGCGAGATATAACAGAAACATCATATTCACGTTCTATCAGCTTTATATTTTCGTCAAAGCTTCCAAACAGACTTACAGCCTGATCAAGTGCATCAAATTCAATAAACTGTTCAATCATTTATTTTCTTATCTCTTCTCTACCTTAATTTTATCTATTCTTCTGTCGTTGACCTCTAATACCGTAAAGGTCAAGCCCTCATATACGGCAACATCCTCGCCGATACTATTTCCATTTGGAAGATAACCTAAAAGGCTTATAACAAAGCCTGCAAGTGTGTCATAATCT
>CALZMC010000182.1 GCA_945788455.1 uncultured Clostridia bacterium | reverse complement strand
ATTATCGGAAATTTGCTAATATAAACCTAATTTTGTTCGAATACTGTTAGGCTAGCAAGAATGGTGAGCCAAAAAAATCAGCTCACCATTAATAAATTAGTCCTTGTTTACCTCAATTTTTCCAAACTTTGGAATATCTGCTCTGTCAACGTGCTTTTCACGGTTAACATTTGCAGTCGGTGCTGAGGTATTTGACCTGTTATTTCTTCTCGGTCCGCGACCGTTTGAATGTCTAACTCCGCCGACAGGCTCGATAAGTACTCTTCTGTCTGAGCCGCTGCCAACTGAACGGGATACTGCGCCCTCAACCTCCTGAACAGAGGTGTGAATTATTCTTCTTTCATAAGGGTTCATCGGCTCAAAGCCGTATCTCCTTCCTGTTCTGACAACATAATTTGCATTTTTAATAGCTAATGCACGCAGAGTTTCCTCTCTCTTTGCACGATAGTCGCCGACATTTAGGGTAACTCTCGCATATTTGTCAGTAGTTTTCTTAATTGCAAGGCTTGCAAGATATTGGATAGCATCAAGAGTTTCGCCTCTGCGACCGATAATAATGCCGTAATCATCGCACTCAATATCAACCTCAACAACGCCGTCAACAATTTTTGCACTTACTTTTGCGTCCTCAACCTTAAAGCTATCAATGATAGTCTTAATGTATGAGCATACATAATCTAAATCGATATCGCTATTTGAAAGCTGTTCTGTTACTGCCTTTTGGACAGGCTTTTTTTCTGCCTGCTTCTTTTCCTTGGCAGGCTTTCTTTGGCTTTGCTTTTTTGTAGTCGGCTTCTTTTCCTTTTTGCCGTCATCATAATAAGCCTTAACCTGTGCATCGCTGCCGCCGAAAAGACCTAAAACCTTTTTCTTCGGCATAGCGATAACCTCTATTTTTACATCTGCCATATCAGGAGCATTTAGTCCTGACTTTGCGTTAGATGTTGCCTCCTCAATAGTTTTACCGGTTCCGATATATTCCTTAATCATATATTCCTCCGATAATTTGATTATTTAATTTTCTTTAGGCTTTCCTCACGGGAACGGCGCTCGATTGTGTTTTCAACCATTAGCTTTGCCTGTGTCTTTTTTGGTGGGTAAGCCTTTGCGATAAATAGCTGTTGTAATACTGCTACGATATTTGAAATAATCCAGTAAAAGCCTACTGCTGCTGTTACCTTGAATGAGATGTAGAATGAGAAAAACGGCATCATTAGCATCATCATCATCATTTGGGCATTTTGCTGCACAGCAGGATTATTCTTCTTTTGGATTAAGGTTGATACAACGCTTGAGCCAAGTGATGTTAAAAGACAAAGGATAGGAATAATTACAATAATGCCGTCCTTCCAATGTGGTACAGCTGTCATATCAATTCCAAATAGTATTAAACCACTTCTGTATGTTTCAATATCATTACACAATGCATCAGTGAATATTTTTGGGAACTCGGTCTGAAGAACCTCTCTGTAAGCATCAAAATGCTCAATAATATTCAGCTGAAAATATTGAATTTTTGCATCAGGGTCGCCGATAATACCTTGATAAATCGGCAAGATTGCCTCTGCGATATCCTTCGAGGCAGTATCAAATCCGCCTGCGCCGAGAATATATTGAATAGGATAGTAGATGATACCGATAATACCCATTAGGAATATCATCTGGAACAGCATAGGACCGCATCCCATTTGCATAGGGTTGTGTCCCTCGCGAGCATAAAGCTCCTGCATTTCCTGATTCAGCTTATCTCTATCCCTCATATCAGGATATTTCTTTTGAATTTTTTGAATTTTCGGCTGAAGTCTTGTTGTTCTCGCCATTGTCTTTTGCTGCTTGATGTTTAGGGGCAGTAAAACAAGACGTGTTACAACTGTAAAAATAATCAATGCAATAAAGTATTGATTTCCGAGCACCTCAAGAAGAAGGCTCATACACTTACCGAAAAGCCAATAGAGTGGTTTAAACAATGCAAATCCATTTGATACGGTGTTAACCGCTAATAAAAAAGTATTCATTGTTAATCCTCATTATTTTTTTTTGGAGGAACAGGGTCCCAGCCACCCTTGTTAAAGGGATTGCACCTTAAAATTCGCCAAATAGCCATAAGGCTACCCTTGAATATTCCGTGGATTTCGATGGCTTCGATTGCATACTGTGAGCAGGTAGGTGTAAACCTACAGCTTCCGTGTGAAAATCGCGGACTCAGTGTTAGCTGATAAGTCCTGATTAAAAAAATCATAGCCTTTTTTATAAGATTTTTCACTTTATTACTCCTAATGCAATAAACTGCCTTTCCATTTCAGAAAGCACCTCTTGCATTTTTACATAGGTTGTCCTTGTTCTTGCAACAAAAACTATGTCATAACAGCCGTCAATTCTCGGCTCAAGAACAGAATAAGCGGCACGAATAACGCGTCTTGCTCGGTTACGCTTTACGGCGTTGCCGATTTTTTTGCCACTCGTAATGCCTATTCTCGTTTCGTTCCCTCTGCTTTTTGACACATAGGTTACAAGGCAGGGCGAGGCTTGACTTTTTCCTCTGTAATAAAGCCTGCGAAAATCCTTGTTTTCGTTTAAGGTTTTGCTTTTCACCTAATCTCTCCTATGGGGTAAGAAAGCATCTCTCACAAAGCTGTGAGCCTCGCTCTCTTAAAATTAGTAAGATAGCTGCTTTCTGCCCTTTGCACGGCGGCGAGCAAGTACCTTTCTGCCGTTTCTTGTTGACATTCTCTTTCTGAAGCCATGTACCTTCTGTGCATGTCTCTTCTTAGGCTGGA
>CALZMC010000181.1 GCA_945788455.1 uncultured Clostridia bacterium | reverse complement strand
TTTTCATATATTTAGTATTAAGCCTTTTGTTTTTTTATTAGTGCATAATCCTTTGCATTAACATATCCGTCATTATCAATATCGGGATAATTGTTATATGTGTTATTATTAATCTTGCTCATATAATTAGAAAAATATTCATACTTGTCATAAACGACAATGCTGTCAATCGAATTATAATCCTGAATAACAATTTCGTTATCGACTACGCTCATTCCCCTAATATAGCTCGTGGAGCTCGGCGTTATCGTCTGTACACGTCCATTATTTGATACTGACGACACCTTTGAGTAACCGCTCGTGACATAAAACCTATTATCAAGATAATCAAGTCTGTACAAATAATCATCTAACATCAATGTTGAGCTAACACCTCTTGAATCGGTAGGCTCTGATGTTAAAGTAAGCTTTGCCGCAGAAAATGAGGAATTAGAAAACCTCGTTTCGTTTCCGTTGACATCTCGTTTCATCAAATATGAGCCGGAGCTAACAGGCTGCATATAGTAATAGTAGCCGTCCTTTACAATTATCTTTGACATAACTTTATCCCAAAAATACGAATCGTAATCGGTATTATTTAGGCTGATACTGTCATAGGTTGTACCGCCGTAATGATAGCTTCCGTTTAGTGAAGCAAAATAATCATTGCTTTTCATAAAATTAACGTGTTCAAAGTTTCCTAAAACATTGATAGGCTCTGAGCCGTTAGAGGCATTTATATCGTCCCAAGTCACGTCACATTGATACCACTTTCCATCAATACAAACGGCGTTCCAAGCATGGTTCATCGCATTAGACGAGATATGAGCCGTGTCAATTCCAAGCTGATTTAGTAAATAAGCATAAGCCAGCGTATAGCCTGCGCATACAACCTCGCCGTTATAGAAAAAGCCGTACGCACTGTGAGTAATATATCCGTTTTCCTTATAGACGGCATTATCACAAATATAATCGTGAATGACTAAAGCCTTTTGCAAATCGGTCATACTGCTATCAACACAGGATAAAGCCTTTTGCACCCCATTGTTAAATATAACATTTGCACTACTGATTTCATCAGCGGTCATACTGTAACACGGAGTAACAGAAGCGGTTGCTCCCGTTGACGGATAGTAGCTATACGAAATCGAGCTTGATACAAAAAACAAATCGGGATTATCATTTACAACCTTGCAGAAAAAATCCGAAAACTCCTCAACAGGAATATTGTACGCCGAAACGTCAATATTATCCTCAACATTTTTCAGCGCATTATAAAGATACTCGCTTGCAGAGGCATAGTTTGAGATAGCGTATGATGAAATGCCGTTTCTTGAGTAATCGGCGTCACTATACGCAATATCAAAGTCTCCGTTTTGGAGCAGAGAAACATCTGTTGTTTTCGTTTTCGTAAAGGTCGCTGCAAATGACGTAACAGGCAAAACAAGTAGTGTCATAACAAGCAACAGACAGATAAATCTTTTATTTTTCACAGTTCATACCTACACCTTTATTTTGCAATAACTAAAAAATAAAGAAGTACAATAATACCAAGCACAATTCTATACCAGCCAAACGGCTTAAAATCGTGCTTACGAATAAAGCTCATTAAGAACTTAATGCATAGTAGGGAAACAACGAAAGCAACTACCATACCGATAACTAAAGTCATAATTTCGGCAGATGTGAAATCAAGGCCGAACTTTAACAGCTTTAATGCACTTGCACCGAGCATTGTCGGTACTGCAAGGAAGAATGTAAATTCCGCAGCAGCAGTTCTCGACACACCGATAATCAAAGCACCGATAATTGTTGCACCCGAACGTGATGTTCCCGGTATCATAGAAAGCACCTGAAACAGACCGATAATAAATGCTGTCTTATATGTAATGTCGTCAAGCTTTTCGGTTTTAGGTGTTCTCTTTTTGTTCCAGTTTTCAATAACAATAAATGCAATACCGTAAACGATAAGCATAATGGCGATAGTGACTGCATTTCCAAAATGAGCCTCAAGAAAATCATCCAAAAGAAGTCCTAAAACTGCAGACGGAATACAGGCAACTATAACCTTAAACCACATCGAAAAAATATCCTTTTTTACAATCGGCTGTGATTTGTCCTTAAACTGAAACGGCCACATCTTATTCCAAAACATAACGACTACTGCAATGATGGCACCAAGCTGAATAACAACGAAAAACATTTCCTTAAAGCTTTCGTCTGCATTGAGTGTAAAAAACTCATCAACAAGAAGCATATGTCCGGTGCTACTGATAGGAAGCCATTCTGTTATACCCTCAACTATACCGAGAAATATAACCTTTAAAATTTCAATAAAATCCATTATTGACATCTCCTAATACAATATACTTATTATTATGATAATAGAATATGCTCTATTATTCAAATAAGCTTATTTCTTTAAATATAGGATTACTCCTGCTTTGACGCACTACAAGTGCAAATCCGATAGCATTGATTTTTCTTAATTTAATAATCTTCTTTCCGCCGATAACAGTACCCGAATAAACGAGCTTATATTTTTTGTTCGGTGTTTTTAGGTATAGGTCAAATGCCTCAACCCTTTGGCTAAATCTTATATCCTCAGAAAGAGTAATATATCTTACTCTTTTCTTTTCGTCAAAATCATATTCAATATAGCTTTTATCTGTTGTCAGCTCAATATCATTTAAGGTTAAAATATTATTTTTAGTAATATTCTCAATTTTCTCGCCAAGCCTTTGAAGTGCTTTTGCATCCCTGTTATGAATAATACCCTTATCAGTCGGAGGGATATTCAACAAAAGTGAACAGTTAT
>CALZMC010000180.1 GCA_945788455.1 uncultured Clostridia bacterium | reverse complement strand
TGCACTTCCGTTCTTTTCGTACGGAGGCACATCACTATTAATGCTACTGTTCCAAATCGGAGTGGTTTTGTCAGTATCAAGAAAGTCAAGTCAAAAGAAGGTATAAGTAATAGGGAGAAAATTATGAGAATTCTTTTTGCAACAGGTGGAACAGCAGGTCATATTAATCCTGCACTTGCTGTCGCATCATATATAAGAGAGACAAATAAGGATGCCGAAATTATGTTTATCGGCACTGCCGACCATATGGAATCAAGACTCGTACCGAATGCAGGCTTTGATTTCAAAACTATTGAGATTTCAGGATTTAGGCGTTCCTTGTCTCCAAAGGCTATTATTCATAATATCAAAACTGTTATCAGACTGATTAAGTCATCATCTGCAAGCAGAAAAATCATCAAGGATTTTAATCCCGATGTTGTTGTCGGATTTGGCGGATATGTTTCGGGTCCTGTTCTTCAGCAGGCGGTAAAGCTCTCAATTCCAACCTGTATTCACGAGCAGAATGCTTTTCCCGGAATTACGAACAAAACTCTCGCAAAGCAGGTTGATAGGGTAATGCTGACAGTAGAGGATGCAAAAAAGCATCTTGAGCCAAAGAATGAGGTTGTTGTTACAGGTCTTCCTGTTCGCGGCGAGCTTCTTTCGGCTGACAGAGATCTTGCAAGAGCCGAGCTCGGTATTCCCGATGACAAGTATCTTGTTTTGTCATTTGGTGGCTCGCTCGGTGCAAGACCGCTAAATGAGGCAATGTTTAACATTTTGTTGTCAAGTGCCGAAAGCGGAAAGTATTATCATATTCACTCTGTCGGAACAAACGGCAGTGAGTTTTTAGATAAGTTTAACGAGGCAGGCTTCGTTAACGGAAAAAAGGGTAGCGTTGATGTACGACAGTACATAGACAATATGGATGTTTGTATGGCTGCGGCTGATTTGGTTATCGGTCGTGCAGGCGCATCGTCTCTTTCGGAGATTGAGGCTATGGGCAAGGCATCTATCCTAATTCCGTCTCCTTATGTTGCCGAAAATCATCAGTTCCACAATGCAATGGCACTTGTAAACAGGAATGCAGGCTTTATCATTGAGGAAAAGGATTTAACAAGCGAAGCATTAGAAAGCAAGATTGACGAGCTTTTGAGCGATAGCAAAAAGCTAAAGGAAGTTGAAAATAACGCAAGAAATATGGCTATCGTTGACTCGCGTGAGCGAATTGCATCAATTATCTTGGAGCTTGCAGGCAAGTAAAAAAAGTAATATTATTAACTCCCATCTGAAAAATAACAAAAAAATAGCCTCGGCATAGAATGTTTTATAACAATGGCTGAGGTGATTTTATGGACATATTAAAGATAAATGGCGGTAACAAACTAACTGGCGAGATAACTCTCCACGGTGCAAAAAATTCTGCGTTACCTATTTTATCTGCAACTATTTTAGTAAAAGGTGTGTCAGTCCTACATAATTGTCCAAAACTAAAGGATGTTGACGAAACATTATCTATACTCGAAGGCTTGGGCTGTAAGGTTAAGCGAGAGGGGAGTACCGTTACCGTTGATGCGACAGATGTGAATTCAAGCAAGATTGACGAAAAGGCTATGAGGTCAATGCGCTCATCAATTTTGTTTTTAGGCTCACTTTTGTCTCGTTGTAAGGAAGCATCAATATTCCTGCCGGGTGGCTGTGATATAGGAGCAAGACCTATTGATATACATATTAATGCTCTAAAACAGCTTGGCGCAGAAATTACTGAAAACGGCTCGTCCATTTGCTGTAAGGCAGATGAGCTGAAGGGAACAAAAATTGTTTTGCCGTTTTGCAGTGTTGGTGCAACTGAAAATATAATTATTTCTTCGGCAATATCGAACGGTACAACTACCATAATTAACCCTGCGCGTGAGCCTGAAATTGTTGATTTAGCAAATTTTCTTAACTCCTGCGGTGCTGATATTTCAGGCGCAGGAAATTCTGTAATAGAAATAAAAGGTGTCAAAAGGTTACATTCTTGTAATAATTATCATTCCATCATTCCCGATAGGATTTTGGCATCAACCTATATGAGTGCCTGTGCGATTACAGGTGGCGATATTATGCTGAATAATGTAAAGGTATCTACCTTAACACCTGTTTTTCCTGTCTTTAGCGAGATGGGTTGTAAGCTTTACATCACAGATAACACACTAAGAATAAAGGCACCTGCAAGGCTAAAAAAAGTGCGTAGCATTAAGACTCTGCCTTATCCCGGATTTCCTACCGACTCGCAGTCTATGGTAGTCGCAGCCTTGTCAAATGCAAAGGGAACATCTGTTGTTAAAGAGAATATTTTTGAAAACAGATTTAGATATGTAAATGAGCTTAACCGCTTTGGTACGGATATCGAAATAAACGACAGAATTGCAATAATAAACGGTGTCGATAATCTCCATAGCGCAAATGTTTTTGCTACTGATTTGAGAGGTGGCGCGGCACTCGTCATAGCCGCCCTAAAAGCAGAGGGCGAGTCAACAATATCCTCTATCGAGCATATTGACAGGGGATATGAGAGCATTGAAAATAATCTTGCGCTTCTCGGTGCAGATATAAAGAGGATAAAAAATGAAGAAGGATTCACAGAAGAAAAATTCACGAAAGCAAAGTCATAATGACGGCTTAAACGATTTCGGTCTTGAGCCACCGAAGATTTATCGCGACTCTCAAAAAAGAATAACACGTCAGTCTGACGTTGCTCGAAAAAACACAAAAAGAACGGAGCCGACAAGACATGAAAGGCGAAAGAGAGAAACTGCAAAGCGCAAGACAAAAAATAAGCTTAGACAGATTTTTGTGT
>CALZMC010000179.1 GCA_945788455.1 uncultured Clostridia bacterium | reverse complement strand
CTAACGAAAAGCATCCGTATATTTAGTTTTTTTGAGATGTGATATGAAAATAAGAAGATTTAATCTAACGATATAATTATAAATAAATTGATTTCTGTACGATGAAGAAATAATAGTCGAACAGAAGTTCACTGATATTGAGAGAGAAAAACGGTATCAGTCGGCAATTGAATTATTAAATGATTTAGAAAAAATTAAATTATAGGAGAACAAATAATATGAAAAAGATTATATCTATTACATTAGCACTTGTTGTTGTTCTTTCACTTGCTTCGTGCAGTAATAGTGGGGCTCAGGGTGTTAAAGACGGTGAAAGCAAGGTATGGTATTTTAACGATAAAGAAACGGATGTTGAAGGCTTGTTCAAAGGTGTTCAGGACACCGTAAACCCCAAGGAAATCTATGCATCTGTTGATTATACAGAGGAAATGCTTCATGGAGCATATGCAATAAATGACCTTGAAAAAGATTTGAAGAAAACAAAGAAAGAATTAAGCTTTAGAAATGCTGAATTTGACAATGGTACATTCAATATCTCAACATTGCCGGTTGCTGTTTATTCAGGTGCAGAATATTTACCTGATATAGAGTATCAATTTAGAGATGTGACCGACAGAGAGGTAGCAGCACTTAGCTTTATCGTTGAAGATAAAATAGGTACAGTTCCATGTACTTATGAGGTTAATGGTAACAAGGTTAAATATACTGCGTTGACTGAGACTACTGAAAACGGTGTGTTCTCTTATGAGCTTGATAAAGAGGTCTTTGAGTATGAGCTTTCTTTTTCTGGACCATATCTTACACTAACGGATGGAATAGACACTATTCAACTGACTGCTTATACATTTACCGACAACAATAAAAGCACTAATATTATGATGAGTGCTTATTCTGCAGAAAAAACACCTCTTATTGACAATCTTGATTGTCTTGCTTCTCAACAGGGTGGTGTTATTAATTATGCCATTAACAGAAACGGCGTGTATTATATAGATTCCGCTTGCAAATTAACTGATGACGGAAGGTTCACAATACATCTTTCTAATGAGGACGAAAATGGTGAAAGGCAGGAGTTTATCAATCAGTATGCTTATATTGCTCAATGCTCGGGCTCTGCATATTTAAATTCTTTTTCCGTTATATTGCTTGACGGTAATAATGTATATTACTATAATGATTCTATTACAGACAGAGAGGCTCGCCTTTTGAAAGCCGACGGTATAAATGCCGACAGCCTTGATGATAATAAGCTTCAGGAAATTGCCGAGAAAAAGTCAGATTTGTATGATGAATTAAAGGCCGAATTTGAGACTAATGGAATTACCGTAAATATCAACCGTTCTACCGGTGAAATAGCAATGGATTCAACAGTCCTTTTCGGCGGAGATTCAGCTGATCTTACCGCAGAAGGAAAAGCTTTTCTAAACAAATTTATAAAGGCTTATACTTCTATTATTTACAGCGAAAAGTACAACGGCTTTATTTCCAAAACAATGGTAGAGGGCCATATTGCACCAATATCCGGTACAACTTATGAAGGTGGTATGCCTCTTTCGAAAAAGAGAGCAAAAAATGTAATGGATTACTGTCTGTCGTCTAAAACCGGTGTTGACACCTCAAAGCTTGCAAAAACCATGGAAACTGTTGGATATTCGCAAAGTAGGCCTGCCTATGACGCAGACGGAAATGTTGATATAGCCGCAAGCAGAAGAGTATCATTTAGGTTTGTTGTAGATACGGATAATATTTAAGATGAAATCAATTGTTAGAAAAAATCACAAACAATTAAAAAAATGGCAAAAGGCACTGATAGGTATAGCAACATCTATCGGTGTTCTTCTGTTGTTATTCATTATTTGTTGTGTGGCTGTTTATATAAAATTCGGACACTCTTCAAATGATGTTCCCAACGAAACTGAAGAGATAACAACAAGTGTTTACGAGCAGGTAATTGATGTTGAAAACGGTGCCGATGATGTTGTTGATGCCGACACAACACCGATACCTGTTAAAATGAGCAACGGTAAGCTAAAAGCATTTGAGAAATACATTTCCTCAATCAATGTTGATTACGATTATGACGAAGCATACAATATTGACGAAGCGCTTGAACTTTATAATGACAACACGGTAAATACGGTTACAAAGCATTCTCACGATATTCGTGTAAACGGAGAATTTGATGCCGATTATTTTTATGAATTAGTAAAAAGCAATAATGAAAAATTCCTTGAAGAAAAGAAAAAGGATAGTATGCAGGGCTTTTATAAGGAATACTCTGATAAAGATATGAAAAAAATCTGTACTCAAATGTGTGAGGCGCTCGAAGATATTTCAAAAAAGGACACAACCGTTGATATAGATACTGCTTGTTGCTATCTTTACAATTTGATTATTTTAGGCAAATCGGGTTCACTTGATTTCGGCGGATTTGATATGGATAACCGTTTCTATCTTAATTATGATAATATGGAAACAGGTGCCTTCGCTATGGACACCGATGATATTGAGCAAACAACATTTTATCACGAAATGATGCACGCGTTTCAGTTCGCCTGCGATGATATAAAAAAGCCTGATGAGGACAGAATGGGTATAACGCATACTTATGATGAGATTGAAATAAATCCTTTTTCGTGGTATTGGCTTCTTGAAGGCTCGGCAGAAATGAATATGAGTCAGTATCTCGGTGTTCGTTATTCTACATATAAAAGCAAAATTACCTATATTGACAGTCTTAACTTTGTTTCAAATATAGTAAACGGAGATAACTTGGTTCAAACCGAAAAGTTGTGTTTTCAAAGAGATTTGAACAAGCTTTTTGAACAGCTTGGTGCAGTGACGGACGAAGAAA
>CALZMC010000178.1 GCA_945788455.1 uncultured Clostridia bacterium | reverse complement strand
CAAACCTTAACGCAGATTAAGGGCGGCGCGAATTCAAGAATTGAAATGGAAATGTCATTCGTAAGATTGTGTGATCCAAGGCTTGAGGAAAGCAATCAGGCAATTTTAGACAGATTAAGTCAGCTTGAACGTACTGTTAAGAACGGCGTCTCAACACAGACTGTAAGCCAACCTGCCAAAACACAGACTCCCGTTGAGCCACAGCCACAGGTTGAGCCACAGGAAGCCCAAAAGACAGAGCCGAGTGAAACCGTTTCGCCTGCTATTGAGCCACCTGTTCAGGAAACAGAGCCGAAAAATGAGCCTGCTCCTGTTAAAGCTCCTGCTATCGAGCCTGAGCCACAGCCTGCTATTGAGCCGACTAATGCTCCTGTATATAACGAGACAGTAACTACTCCGAGAGAGGAAGCTCCTGTCGAGCCACAGCAAAAGCAGAGTGTTGAGTTTGACCAATGGGCAGAGTTTATGGATATAATTCATAAAACCGATATTGCGCTTTTCGGCGTGCTTAACGGCTCGAGTGCAAGTATTGTCGGCGAGCATTTTGTTATCGACAGTCCAAATCCGACTATTAAGGAATTCATCAAGATTTCTACTCACGCAAAAGCAATAAGAAACGCTGTTGAAAGTCTTGTCGGCAGACCGTTAAAGCTTGCCGTTGCAAAAAAGGTCACAAAATCAAACCAAAACAGAGACAAGCTCGAGGACCTGATAAATCAGGCGATGGGCAGTGTTGATATAAAATACGAATAAAAAATATAGGAGAATTACTATGAAAGCAAGACTTCCAAAGGGTATGGGCGGAGGACCTCAAAATATGCAGGCTATGCTCCGTCAGGCTCAAAAAATGCAAGAGGATATTGAAACCAAAAAAGCAGAGTTAGACGAAAAGGAATATACCGTAACATCAGGTGGCGGTATGGTAGAAATCACACTAAAGGGTAATCACGAGGTTAAAACTATCGGTCTTAATCCGGAGGTTGTTGACCCTGAGGATGTAGAAATGCTTGAGGATATGCTCGTTGCCGCATTTAATGAGGCTATTCGCCAAATTGATGAGGAGAGCGAAAGAGAGCTTGGCAAGCTGACAGGCGGTCTTAATATTCCGGGACTTTAAAAATAATTTGTTTTGAGGTGAAACGATGGCTTATAATTTGGCACCACTTCAAAATTTAATAGACCAATTTGAACGTATGCAGGGCATAGGCCATAAAACTGCGCAGCGTATGGCATTTTATGTGTTAGGTCTCAGCGAGCAGGAGGCAAATGATTTTGCTAAGGCTATTACCGATGCACATACTAAAATTAAGCAGTGCAGTGTTTGCTGTGACCTTGCTGATGATGAGCTTTGCCCGATTTGCAAAAACGATAAGCGCGACAAGAGTGTTATCTGTGTTGTTGAGGACCCTCGTGATGTTTATGCTATTGAGCGTACGCACGAGTATAACGGCACCTATCACGTGCTTCACGGCGCAATTTCGCCTATGGATAACATCGGCCCTGACCAAATCAGGATTAAGGAGCTGATTGCGAGACTTAGTGACGATACTGTTGACGAGGTCATTATGGCAACTAATCCTACCGTTGAGGGCGAGGCTACTGCTATGTATATCAGCCGTCTGTTAAAGCCAATGGGCATTACTGTCAGCAGGCTTGCGTACGGCGTTCCTGTCGGAGCTGATTTGGAGTATGCCGATGAGGTTACTCTGTCTCGTGCTTTGGAGGGCAGAAGCCTGATATAATATATTGATATTATTAGGGCGACAATGTTCGCCCAAAAATTTTTAAAAGGAGTGATAGACTTGGATAAGAATGAAAAGCAGGTTATCGCAAATAATAAAAAAGCCTATCACGACTATTTTGTCCTTGATACCTATGAGGCAGGGATAGAGCTTTTTGGCACGGAAATTAAATCTATTCGAAACGGCAGAGTTAACCTAAAGGATAGTTTTTGCTCGGTTGATGACGGCGAGATGTATGCTATCGGTATGCATATTTCTCCTTACGAGATGGGTAATCGTTTTAATCGTGACCCTATGCGAAAAAAGAGACTTCTTTTGCATAAAAAAGAGATTATGAAGCTTTTCGGTCAGTCTCAACAGCAGGGACTTTCCATTATTCCTCTAAGCCTTTATATTACTAAGGGCAGAGCGAAGCTTGAAATCGGACTATGTAAAGGTAAAAAGCTTTACGATAAACGTGCCGTTGAGGCGAAGAAAACTGCATCGAGAACTATCGAACGAGAGTTCAAGGAAAGATATTAAAAAAATCCCACCTGTGTGGGATTATATATGGGGATGAAAGGATTTCGACAGGGTTGTTGAGTCTTGGTCAGCGAGTAGTGGAGTTGCACCACTTTAAAAGTAACACCTTAAAATTAACTGACAAAAATAATTCAGTTGCTCTTGCTGCTTAATTAGCAGCTTGTGTCCTACCACAGAATGCCACGGCTGTGAATAGGGCATCATGTTAGTGGCGAACATGAATGATTGAGCTTCTCGGCTTTCATCAGGTAATAGAGAATACCGTAGTCTAAAGGCTGCTTGTCGCCGTTAGATGAGGGGAATCAAAAAAAGATAAGCTACACTCGTAGAGCCCTTGATAAGATGATTTTGGACGCGAGTTCGACTCTCGCCATCTCCACCAAAAACATAAGAGCACCCTTGTGGTGCTCTTATGTTTTTGCACTTGGAATCGAGAGTCGAACTCGTCCATTCTCCAAATCTATGATTTGGGAGAAAAGGTCCGGTGGACCTTTTCGTAGCAACTTGACGAAGACCCACGCTGAAAAATAATAAAAAACCTAAGTAACACTAACTTAGGTCTATTGCGAAAGGCAGTATAACGGTGCACAA
>CALZMC010000177.1 GCA_945788455.1 uncultured Clostridia bacterium | reverse complement strand
GGTGCAAGAGATTTGTCAGAGCGTGGTATTCCATGTGTTGGTGTTCCCGGCACTATTGATAACGATATTGCCAGCAGTGACTACACTATCGGCTATGACACGTGCTTAAACACTATTATGGAGATGGTAGATAGAGTTCGTGACACATCAGAGTCTCACGACAGATGCGCTGTTATTGAGGTTATGGGTCGCCGTGCAGGCTATCTTGCTCTTAATGCAGGTATGGCTTCTTATTCCTGAAATTGAATTAGATATTGACAAGCAAGTTATTGAGCGAATGAAGAAGACTCAAAGAACAGACAAGAAGCACTTTATCATCATTGTTGCCGAGGGCTGTAATGTTGATATCTTTGATTTGGCAAAGCAGATTGAGGCTAAAACAGGTGTTGAGTCAAGAGCTACCTGTCTCGGTCATACTCAGCGCGGCGGTTATCCGACTGCGAAGGATAGAATTATGGCTACCCGTATGGGTAACTATGCCGTTAAGCTTTTAATGCAGAATATCGGCAACCGTGTTGTTGTTACTCAAAGAGATGAAATTCTTGATTTTGATATCTTTGAGGCACTTAGCATGAAAAAGAGCATTGATATGGATATGTACAACGTTGCTCACGAGGTTTCTATCTAATTTTTTTATTACAAAAAATTCAAAATAAAATTACATATTTTTTTAAAGACATCCGTTAGGATGTCTTTATTTTTTTGCAAATAATAAAATCGGTGATTTTATGAAAAAGCTTATTAGGAGAATAGATATATTATTTGCTTTTATTTTAACTATTATATATAGCGCTGTTGCTGTCGGCACATATTCGTTACCGAGCCAAATAAGTCAAAACAGTGACAACAAAATAGTTTTTAATAAAATATATACTGTTAATACAAATAATGAAAAATCAGTCGATTATCAAAATGCATCGCCTGTTTCGACTACTAATGCCCAGATTAATCTTTTTGGCGTAATTCCTGTCAAAAATACAGAAATTGTTAATGATAAGGATTTGGGCAGGGTATATGTCAGCGGCGAAAGCTTTGGAATAAAGCTATATACAGACGGTGCTATTATCGTTGGTATGAAGGATGTTGAGACTGAAAGCGGAAAAATTAATCCTGCACAGCAATCGGGACTTCAAAAGGGCGATATAATTATTGGAATTAACGGTAAGCGAGTAACGAATGCATATCAGGTTGAGGAGATTTTTAACAGCGGTCAAAAGGAATATAAGATTAAGGTAAAGCGAGACGGGGGCTATAAATCCTTCGTGTTAAAGCCTGCTCTGTCAAAGCCTGACGGACTTTATAAAATCGGCTTGTGGGTAAGAGATTCAACCGCCGGTATCGGCACCGTAACATTCTATAATCCCTCAAACAACACTGTTGCCGCACTCGGACATCCTATTACCGATGTTGACACGAATGAAATTATGCCGATTTTAAACGGCGAGGCAGTTAAGGCATCTGTTACGAAGCTGTATAAGAGCAAAAACGGCGAGGCGGGCTCACTGTGCTGCGATTTTTCTAACAATGTTATAGGAACACTTAATACAAATAACATTAGCGGAATATACGGAAAATATATTTGTCAAATTGATAACCTAAAGGATTATCAGGTTGCTATGGCTCAGGAGGTTGAGCGCGGAGATGCAAAGATTATATGCACCGTTGATGAAAACGGACCGAGGGAATATGACGTTCAAATTGTTCGAGTTTCATATAGAGATAACAACGAAAAAAATATGGTTATCAGAGTAACCGACAAAAGGCTTCTCGAACTGACAGGCGGGATAGTGCAGGGAATGAGCGGTTCTCCGATAATTCAAAACGGAAAGCTTGTTGGTGCATTGACTCACGTTATAGTAGATAATCCCGAAAAGGGCTATGCGATTTTTGCAGAAAAAATGGTAAAAACATCGCTAAATGTTGAATGAATAAAAAAAGTGAAAAAAATTCACAAAAAGTTGTGAAAAATACTTGCATTTCGGTTTGACAAGTGGTAATATGTGGAAGAAATAAAAAAAGGAGGTTTTTCAATGAAAAACAATATTAATGTGCTTATTGCTGACGATACAGCGCAGTTTGGAAGAGAATGTCAGAAAGAATTAAAGAAGTTGGGTTTTGATGTATTGCTTACAAAGAAAGACGGTGCAAGAGTAATTTCTTTAATTGAGTCTCAGCATATAGATGTTGTTCTTATGGACGTGTTTATGTCTAATAAGGATGCCGTTGACGTGCTTGAGTACATAGACGATTCTTTAGCTGAGAAGCCATTAGTAGTTGTTATTTCATCAGTTGATTCACAGAGCTTTGAGGAGCAGATGATTAGCGCAGGCGCCGATTATTATTTGATTAAGCCTGTAACACCGGAAACTGTTGCAAAGCGCGTTGCAAGACTATCCAGCTGGAAGGCGGACAAGGTTAAGCGCGAGAGCACGGCATTTGAGACAGCAGATATGGACGTAATTATCTCTGATATTATGCGCCAAATCGGTGTTCCTGCACACATAAAGGGCTATCAGTATCTTCGCACATCTATTAACCTATCGGTCAATGACTGCGAAATGCTCAATTCTGTTACAAAGCTACTTTATCCAACAGTTGCAAAGATGTATAACACTACTGCCTCAAGAGTAGAAAGAGCAATAAGACACGCTATTGAGGTTGCATGGGATAGAGGAGATGTTGATGTGCTGTCCTCGTATTTTGGCTACACAATTCAGTCACAAAGAGGAAAGCCGACTAATAGCGAATTCATCGCTATGATTACGGATAAAATCAAATTATCAATGAAAATAGGAGCATAGTCAAAAATATTTTGTTGAATTAAATTTATAAAATTCATATATTTTATAAATCACTAAAAAA
>CALZMC010000176.1 GCA_945788455.1 uncultured Clostridia bacterium | reverse complement strand
AATTCGTTATAACATATATCGCCGACACTATTGATAAAATGACAGAAAAAATTATTGATAAATATGGCAATCTTCCGCTCGTTTTTGCCGGTGGAGTTATGTCTAACACTATAATTAATGAGAGAATAAGTAAAAAATATAATGCATATTTTGCAAAGCCGGAGCTTAGCTGTGATAACGCAGTAGGTATTGCAATTTATGCTTATTTAAAAGATAAAAAATGAATGTGATTACAGTTTCACAATTGAATAGTTATATTAAATCCGTTCTTGAACAGGATGTTAACCTTAACCTGATTTACATTGTTGGAGAGGTTAGCAACTTTGTCCATTATTATAAGAGCGGACATATGTATTTTACCCTAAAGGACGACAAGAGTCAGCTCAAAGCTGTGATGTTCAGCTCTAATGCCGAAAAGGTCAAATTTAAAATTGAAAACGGCTTAAGAGTTATATGCAGAGGCAGGGTTTCCGCCTACGAAAAGGACGGTCAATATCAGCTTTATGTTGACAGTATTCAGCCTGACGGAATAGGCGAGCTAAGTCTTGCATATGAACAGTTAAAGCAAAGGCTTTTCGAGGAAGGTCTGTTTGATGACGAGCATAAAAAAGCATTGCCGAGATTTCCAAGGCGTATCGGTGTTGCGACCTCTAATATGGGTGCTGCCGTTGAGGATATAAAGAATATTACAAAACGAAGATATCCGCTTGCAGAAATTGTTATTGCACCTACGATTGTTCAAGGCGACCTTGCTCCTAATGATATTGTAAAATCAATAAAGCTACTCGATAGTATTGATGATATAGATGTTATTATTGTCGGCAGAGGCGGTGGCTCAATCGAGGATTTGTGGGCGTTTAATACCGAGATTGTTGCACGTGCAGTATATGAATGTAAGAAGCCTATTATTTCTGCCGTTGGTCATGAGACTGATTATACTATTTGTGATTTTGTCGCAGATGTCAGAGCAGAAACACCAAGTGCAGCTGCCGAAAAGGCAGTGCCGGATATAAATGTGATTATGAGCTTTGTAAATTCATCAAGAGAGCGAATGCTCAGCCTGATTAATTATAAGCTTCAGGATGAAATGCAAAGACTTGATAATCTTCAAAACAAAGGTCCGTTGTCGAATTTCAGCGAATATATCGAAAACTACAAGGATATACTTGACGGATACACAAATGATATGTTGAGTATTTTGTCCGATAGGCTAAAGGATAATTCATTTAAGCTATCAGGTCTTGCAGATAAGCTTAATAGCCTGAGTCCGCTCGCTGTCTTATCAAGAGGTTATTCGGTTGTTTCGATGAATGACAGGATTATTAATTCAACCAAATCAGTTAAGGTTAATGATGTTGTTGATGTTACGTTAAGTGACGGAAGGATTATTTGTACGGTAAAAGAGGTTGATTAAATGGATAATATGACTTATGAAAAAGCAATTTTAAGATTAGAAGAAATTGTTGATAAGCTTGAAAAAAACGAAGCCACGCTCGATGAAAGCATTAAGCTTGTCGAGGAGGGCTCTCGATTAGCTGTGTTTTGTTCAACAAAGCTTAACGAAGCACAGCAAAAAATAACAGAACTAAAAAAGGAACAGTAGGAGAATAATTATGACAGAGTTAGAGTTTAAAAACATACTGAACAACGATATTAATCTAATCAACAGACAGATTATCAAGCTTCTTCCTGACGCACGTATGGGACAGGAGGCTGTTGTTAACGCAATGAAATACAGCTTAACTAACGGCGGAAAGAGAATCAGACCTGTTCTTGTTTTGGAATTCGCAAAGGCTTGCGGTGTCTCAAGAGAGGAGGCACTTGATGTTGCCTGTGCTATTGAGTATATTCACACATACAGCTTAATTCATGATGATTTGCCTTGTATGGATGATGATGATATGAGACGCGGAAAGCCAAGCTGTCATAAGGAATACGGCGAGGCAAATGCACTTCTTGCAGGAGATGCGCTGTTAACTCACGCATTTGAAATTATTGCATCCTCGAATATGAACAGCGAGGCTAAAATTAAAGCAATATCACTATTGTCTCAAAATTCCGGTGTAAACGGAATGATAGGCGGTCAGGTAATCGACCTAAAGCTTGAAAGCTTAGCTCCCGAAATCAATGACCTGATCACCACATATAAGCTAAAGACAGGAGCTCTTATTTCTGCTGCTTGTCTTTTAGGTTGTCTTTGTGCTGACGCGACTGATGAACAGCTTGTTGCTGCATCAAAGTTTGCATATTCATTAGGCGTAGCATTCCAAATCCAAGATGATATACTTGATATTATCGGAAACGAGGAGGAATTAGGTAAGCCTGTCGGCTCTGATGTAGAGAATAATAAGACTACCTATGCAGCTATCAGAGGAATTGAGCAGTCAAAGAAGGATATTGAAAATCTAACAAAGTCAGCTATAAAACAGCTTGATTTCTTTAATGATAATGAATTCTTGAGAGAGCTTGCAATTAGTTTAGTTTACAGAGAGAAGTAATAGAAATGTCAGTTTTAGATAATGTCAATTCTCCAAGCGACTTAAAGAAACTAAATAATAACGAACTAAACGAGCTATGCGCTGATATTAGGCAGGTACTCATTGAGACTGTGTCTCATAACGGAGGTCATCTTGCGTCAAATCTCGGTACTGTTGAGCTTACGGTAGCACTACATACTGTTTTTAACAGTCCGAATGACCAAATTGTTTTTGATGTCGGTCATCAGTGCTATACCCACAAAATCTTAACTAACCGTAAGGATGATTTTAATACACTTAGAACCGAGAACGGTATTAGCGGATTTACAAGACCTTGTGAAAGTGAGCATGATATTTTTTCTTCAGGTCACAGCTCTGTGTCGATTTCGCAGGC
>CALZMC010000175.1 GCA_945788455.1 uncultured Clostridia bacterium | reverse complement strand
ATAGCCGCTAACACGAATTGTCAGTGACGGATATAGAGTTGGGTCCTCCATTGCAGCGATAAGCTTTTCGCGGTTAAGAACATTTACATTCAAGTGGTGTGCATCCTGTGCAAAATAGCCGTCAAGCATTGTTGTTAGGTGGTCAATCTGCTCATTCTTATCCTTACCTAATGTGTCAGGTGTAATAGAGAATGTATTTGAGATACCGTCCTGACAGCAAGCATAGTCAAGCTTTGCAACAGAGTTTAGAGATGCAAGCGCACCCTCTGAATCACGGCCGTGCATTGGGTTTGCACCCGGAGCAAACGGCTCGCCTGCCTTACGACCGTCAGGTGTAGCACCTGTCTTTTTGCCGTACATTACATTTGATGTAATTGTCAGGATAGACAATGTGTGCTTTGCACCACGGTAAGCAGGAGTCTTGCATAGCTCCTTATAGAAATATTCCATAAGCTCCTTGCCGATTAGGTCAACTCTGTCATCATCGTTACCGTACTTAGGGAAGTCGCCCTCAACGTTAAAG
Organism: uncultured Clostridia bacterium; assembly: GCA_945788455.1. GTDB lineage: Bacteria > Bacillota > Clostridia > Oscillospirales > Acutalibacteraceae > Eubacterium_R. The sequence goes on along the minus strand of CALZMC010000175.1, from coordinate 2,362 downwards.
TCAACGATAATACCGCGCTCGTCCTTTATAGGAGTAACCTTTGCATACTTAATAGCTGAAAGTGAGTCGGTTGCAACAGACATACCCGATACACCGAATGCCATTAGTCTCTCAACATCTGTATCGTGAAGAGACATCATAAGTCTCTCATAAGCGTACTTATCGTGCATATAGTGAATAACATTCATTGTGTTAACATAAAGCTTTGCCATCCAAGCAAGATACTTTTTGTAAGCAGCCAAAACCTCGTCATAGTTTAGAACTGTCTCATCGAACACCTTGCCTTCAGGAGCAATTTGCTCTGCACCGATTTCGTCCTTACCGCCGTTGAGAGCCATAAGAAGTACCTTTGCAAGATTACATCTTGCGCCGAAGAACTGCATCTGCTTGCCCATTTTCATAGCTGATACACAACAAGCAATAGCATAATCATCGCCGTATTGTCTTCTCATAACATCATCGTTTTCGTACTGAATTGAATCTGTGTCGATAGAAACCTGAGCACAAAAATCCTTAAAGCCCTGTGGAAGATGCTCTGACCATAGAACAGTAATGTTTGGCTCTGCTGATGGTCCAAGGTTATAAAGAGTTTGCAGAATTCTAAATGATGTCTTTGAGCACATTGACTTGCCCTCGCTTGTAACACCTGCAAGTGCTACTGTTACCCATACAGGATCGCCTGCGAACAAATCATTATATTCAGGTGTACGAAGATGACGAACTAATCTCAGCTTAATTACAAGGTCATCAATAAGCTCCTGTGCACCTGTCTCGTCAAGAATACCTGCCTCAATATCTCTTTGGATATAGCAATCAATAAACTCTGCAATTCTGCCGATTGAGTTTGCGGCACCGTTTTGCTCCTTAACGGCACCAAGATAACCAAAGTACAGCCACTGAATAGCCTCCTTTGCGTTAGTAGCAGGCTTTGAAATATCATAGCCGTAATCAAGAGCAAGTCCCTTTAGCTGATTCATAAAGTCAAGCTGCTTTGATAAATCCTCAAGATTATGGATAACATTCTCGTCAAAAATATCAGCCTCGCCCATTTTCTTTTTATCAAGCTTTTTCTGCTCGATTAGGTAATCCATACCGTAAAGAGCAATTCTACGATAGTCGCCGATAATTCTGCCACGCGCATAAGCATCAGGCAGACCTGTAAGAATACCTGCATGACGAGCCTTCTTCATTGTGTCGGTATAAGCTCTGAATACACCTGTATTATGAGTAGTTCTGTATGTGAACTCGTCCTTAATCTTGTCAGAAATCTCATAGCCGTATGCACGACAAGCCTGAACGGCATTTCTGTATCCGGCGAAAGGAGATACACCTCTCTTTAGAGGCTCATCGGTTTGAAGACCGACAATTATATCTCTCTCCTTGTCAACATAGCCGGGCTCGTGTGATAGGATAGATAAAACCTTTTCTGTATCTACATCAAGAACGCCACCGTTCTCATTTTCCTTAATTAAAAGCTCGTTTACCTTTTCATAAACTGCCTTTGTTCTCTCTGTCGGACCTGCAAGGAATGATGCATCTCCGTCATAAGCTGTGTAGTTTAGCTTAATGAAATTTGAAACGTTAATTTCATCGCACCATACGCCTTCTTTAAAATTCTTCCATGCTTCCATTTTCTTATCCTCCATTTTCTATATTAAACTAAAATTATTATCCTTGAACAACATAACACTCTCTGCCAACCTCGTGAAAAATGCCGATACAGTTTTCACAGGTGCCGTGCTTACATCTCCTGCATTTGCTTTTTCCACACTGCCCACAGCAATGATTTGAGCTTTCGCAAAGCTCATAATCGCCGCCGCTAATCTCAAGAGGAGTGTTATTTATTATTGAATTTGAAATTTTATATCGCGCACTGTCGTATATCGCAGTAACGGTCGAACGCGCAACCTGCATTTGCTTTGAGCATTCCTGCTGTGTTAAGCCCTTAAAATCAATCAGCCTTAATGTCTCGTATTCGTCAACAGTTATTCTTGTTGGGTTATTCTTATTCTTTATAGAATTAAAGCTATTATTCTCAGGCATAGCACATATACGCTTATGCTTTCTCGGTCGTGCCATAATGTACTCCTTTATGGTATTTTCTTAACCGACTACAATTATACACAATTATTGACATATGTCAATAATAAATCAAAAAAATATTATCATTTTTTTCGATACAAATTTTTCCATCTGGAGATAAAATTTTTGTTAAAATCGTATAACACGCTGAATATAGGCAACAATATCCTTGAGGTGAAAATAAATGAACGACAAAACAGGAAAAGACGGCGACACAGTAAAGCTGCTTCGTGAATGTGACGCAGGAATAAAAATGGGCGTTGCGTCAATTAATGATGTT
>CALZMC010000174.1 GCA_945788455.1 uncultured Clostridia bacterium | reverse complement strand
CAGACCCGCAGGTCCTGCACCGATGATTGCAACATCATATATGTCAGATTTGTCTAATAGAACTGCTTTATTTTCATTCATTTCTATACCTATTTCGTTGTGTTTATTTTGGTTATATTTTTGGTTATTATTCTATTATTATAATAATCATATAACTTGATTATATTTTAGAATGTCAAATATGTCAACAAATTATATTTGCGAAAAGAAAAAGACTTCGATATAAAGCAGAAAGCCCAAGAATTAAATTCTTGAGCCTTGTTATGTACTATGATTATTTTAATCCAACACCTGATAATAAGATGAAATTTTATTTAGCTTCTCTTCGAATTTGTCCTTCGGCTGTTCCTTTGGTACGTCAATAGGATAATTACCCGTAAAGCATCCGTCACAAAATCCAACCGATGCCTCGCTTGCCAATTTATGAGTAGCATCTATTGAGAGATAAGCAAGGCTGTCAACTCCGATTACCTTTGCTATTTCATCGACCGACTCATACTGACAGGCGATAAGATTTTCCTGACTGTCAACATCTGTACCAAAGTAGCAAGGATATTTAAATGCAGGCGATGACACTCGCATATGCACCTCTTTTGCCCCTGCCTCACGAAGAAGATTTACTATTCTTGCACAGGTTGTTCCGCGAACGATTGAGTCGTCAATCATAATAACGCGCTTGCCTTTTATATTCTCCTTAATGGCATTTAGCTTTATTCTTACAGCATCTTCGCGCTGATTTTGATTTGGCTGAATAAAGCTTCTGCCGATATATCTGTTTTTTATAAATCCGATACCGTACGGAATACCGCTCTCATTTGCATAGCCAAGCGCCGCGTCAAGACCGCTGTCGGGAACACCTATAACTATATCTGCATCAACAGGACTTTCCTTTGCAAGAAAGGCACCTGCCCTCATTCTTGCGTGTTCAACAGACGCGCCGTCAATAACGCTGTCGGGCCTTGCAAAATAGATATACTCAAACACACAAAGAGTACCTTTATTTTTGCAATGAGCTTTATTTGAGTGAACGCCGTTCATATCAATAGTAACTATCTCGCCCGGCAAAACATCACGAACAAATTTCGCACCGATTGCATCAAGTGCGCACGACTCACTGCTAACGCACCACGCACCGTCATTTGTTTTTCCGATACAAAGAGGTCTAAATCCGTTAGGGTCACGAAAGGCTATCATTTTTGTTGCCGTCATAACTATGCAGGAATACGCACCCTTTAGGTTCGGCATAGTTTTTTCGATAGCCTCCTCGGTGCTTTTGCTGTACAGTCGATTAGACACAATGGCATAGGCGATAGACTCGGTATCACTTGTTCCGTGAAATATACCGCCGTTTAGCTCAAAGCTCTTTCTTATATCTGTTGCATTAACAAGATTTCCGTTATGAGCAAGAGCAAGATTACCCTTAATATGACGAATAACAAGTGGCTGAATATTATTTATATTCTTTCCGCCTGTTGTCGAGTAACGAACGTGACCGATAGCCATATTGCCCATACCGAGATGCTCAAGCCTGTCCTTTGTAAAAACATCAGGCACAAGGCCGTTGCCCTTGTGATGAGCAAACACGCCATCATCATTTATTGCTATGCCACAGCTTTCCTGTCCCCTGTGCTGAAGTGCATAAAGTGCAAGATAAACAGACTGTGCCACATAGGAGGTTTTGCTTTCAAATATACCGAAAACGCCGCATTCCTCGTGTAAATTGTTAAACATAGCTTCCTCCTATTGAATTATTTTGTTTTGCTGTATTTTGCCGCAGCAGTCATAAAGCCTCTAAACAATGGGTGTGGCTTATTTGGTCTTGATTTGAATTCAGGATGAAACTGACCTGCAACGAAGAACGGATGGCTCGGGATTTCAACCATTTCTACTATATGGTCATCAGGGCTTGTACCTGCAAAAATCATACCGCCACTCAGTAATTGATCTCGATAATCATTGTTAACCTCATATCTGTGACGATGACGCTCATATATCATTTCCTCGCCGTAAAGCTCATACGATTTCGACTCCTTGTTAAGCTTACAGGGATATTCGCCGAGTCTAAGTGTTCCGCCGAGGTCGGTAAGACTTTTCTTTTCAGGCAAAATATCAATAACGGGATATTTTGTGTCGGGGTTGATTTCAGCAGAATTTGCACCGTCAAGACCAAGCACATTTCTTGAAAATTCAATAATCGCAATCTGCATTCCAAGACAAATTCCAAGATACGGAATATTATGAGTTCTCGCATAATTACACGCCAAAATCTTGCCCTCGATACCTCTCGAACCAAATCCACCCGGAACAAGTATGCCGTCAACATCGCCGAGAATTTCATCAAGATTAATATCTTCCTTTTCAAGACTTTCGCTGTCTATCCAATGAATGTCAACCCTGCTTCTTGTTTCAATACCACCGTGCTTTAGTGCCTCGTTTACCGAAATATAGCTGTCGTGAAGCTCAACATATTTGCCGACCATTGCGATTTTTACTGTTTGAGTCGGGTTGCGCAGAGCATCAAGCATATGCTCCCAATCCGATAAATCCTGATTAGGTGCATCAATGCCTAACTTTCTTAAAACAACCTCGTCCATTTTCTGCTCCTTTAGCATCATAGGAACAGCATAGAGAATATCGCAGTTGTTATTTTCAATAACACAATCCTCGCCGACATTACAGAAAAGAGAAATCTTTCTTTTTATATCATTTGTCAACGGATGCTCTGTACGACAAACAATAATGTCAGGCTGAATACCGATAGACAGTAATTCTTTTACAGAGTGTTGAGTCGGCTTCGACTTTAGCTCATCGCTCGCTGCAAGATAAGGCACGAGTGTTACGTGGATAAATACGCAGTTTTCTCTTCCAACATCAACCGAATACTGTCTTATTGCCTCAAGAAACGGCTGTGATTCAATATCGC
>CALZMC010000173.1 GCA_945788455.1 uncultured Clostridia bacterium | reverse complement strand
AGATGCATTAATCCTGAATGTCCTGCACAGCTACTGAGAAATTTAATTCATTTTTGTTCTCGTGATGCGATGGATATTGAAGGACTTGGACCTGCTATTATTGAAACCTTTGTTGATAATAATATCATCAGCAAAACTTACGACATCTATAATCTTGATTATGATGCCATTTCAAGTCTTGACGGCTTTCAAACAACGAGTGCAAACAACATTAAATCATCAGTTGAAAAATCTAAGGATAACGATTTAGGAAAGCTTATTTTTGCGCTCGGTATTCGACATATCGGTGCAAAGGCAGGAAAGCTTTTGTCTGACCATTTCAAAAATATAGATAACATTATTAATGCCACAGTCGATGATATTTTAGAAATTGAGGGCTTTGGTCAGGTTATGGCAGAAAGTGTTGTTGATTATTTTAATTCGGCGTCTGCCATTGAGCTTATTGATGAACTGAAGAAAGCAAATGTGAATATGAATTCAAAAACCGAGATTAAGGATGAACGCTTTTTGGGAATGACTTTTGTTTTGACAGGCACATTACCGACCTTGAAGAGAAGTGAAGCCTCAAAAATTATTGAATCCTTCGGCGGAAAAACTTCCTCCTCGGTTTCAAAAAAGACGACCTATGTTCTTGCGGGAGAAGAGGCAGGCTCAAAGTTAGATAAGGCGAATGCACTCGGTATAGAGGTAATTAGTGAAGAAGATTTTATAGGTATGATAAAATGAATGAATTTAGAAAAAGACAAAAGAGACTTTACAATCTGATGAAAATATCATCAATATTCGGTGCAGTATTTTTGTTCGTTTATATCGGTATTCAACCGTATGTAGCGCAGTATAGTCAGCTTGCCGCAACAATATGCAGCTATGCCTGTGACATAATCGTAATAGCAGTATTGTTCATATTGTTCTTTTATTATTCAAAATACGGAAAAGCAGATAGCTTTTTAACATCGGTTGAAAACGAGATAAATGATGCAGGCTATTATTTGACATCAAGAGAAGAAAAATCTATTGATGACTATTCTGCTGCTATGATGGATGATTTAGAAAAATGCGGATATTCTATCAACAAGAATATTGAAATTTATGATTTTGATTTTTACGTTAAAGCAAGTAAGAATAACGAGCATTTTTATATTGCTAACGTAAATAATCTTGATAAAAACGATGTTTTGGCATATCTCGAAAGTGTTATTAACGATATTACAATCAGTAGCCTAAAAAGAAAAGGAAATGTAGTTTTGTGCTTTGTGACAGATAACGCAGGAGAGGACGCAATTTCGCTTAGTAAAATGATTACTCCTTTAGGCAAGAAAGAAAAAATCAAGATTGCTCTCTCTATTTGTGAGACTGAAACAGGTCGAATTTATTTTCTCGGTAATGTTCAAACTAAGTGTCAGCAAATGATTGCAAATTTTGCAATGAACTGTGATGTGCCGATAAAGGAGCAATACATAGCACGTGAAAAGCTTAAATTTCAATATGATATAGAAGAAAAAATGAAAAGCTTTAATATAAGTGATTTTAAATCAGGAAAATTTTATGTTCATTAAGGAGTATGCTATGAACGAAAAAGCAAAGGAATATTTTGAAAAGCTAAAAGGAAAAAAGGTTGCATTTGTCGGAATGGGTGTAGCAAATGTACCGTGTGCAAAATTTTTAGCAAAAATGGGCATAAATGTTTATGCCTGTGACAAAAGAGATAAGGAATATATCGGCGCTGATATTTGTAATGAGCTTGAGGGAATTGGAGTGAATTTTTGTTTAGGCGATGACTATCTTGATATTCTGCCTGAAATGGACTTGGTTTTCCGTTCCCACGGTATTCTTCCTTTTCAAAATTCTTGGATTGGCGAATGTATCGAGCGCGGTCAGAGGGTTACTACCGAAATGGAGGTTTTCTTCAATCTATGTCCGTCAAAAATAATCGCAGTAACAGGCTCTAACGGCAAGACGACAACTACCACTCTTATTTCAAAAATGCTCGAAAATCAAGGCTATAAGGTATATTTGGGCGGAAATATCGGCAAGGCTCTTATGCCTGAGCTTGAGACGATAACAAGTGATGATATTGCAGTTGTTGAGCTTTCATCATTTCAGCTGTTAACTATGGGAAATATGAAAAATAAGCCTGATATAAGCGTTGTAACGAATATTGAATGTACTCATCAGGACCACCATATCAGCCTTGATGAATATGTTGATGCAAAGCGAAATATCTTGATTTATCAAAATAGTGAAAGTAAAACCGTACTTAATGCAGATTGTGATTATTCTATCTCAAATCGAGTTTATCACGATATGAGATATGATGTTAGAGGAAGGCTTTATGAATTTTCTATTAAGCATCCAGTTGAGCGCGGTGCATATTTGAATGATGACGGAAATATAGTATATACCGAAAACGGAAATACTACCGTTGTTATGAATAAGGACGATATTATTATTCCCGGCAGTCATAATATCGAAAATTATTGTACTGCAATTTCTGCAGTTTGGGGTATGGTTGATGTCGAAAATATAGTTAAGGTTGCAAAAACCTTTGGTGGTGTTGAGCATAGAATTGAGTTTGTTCGTGAATATAACGGCGTAAAATATTATAACGATTCGATTGCAACCTCTCCGTCAAGAGTTATAAGCGGTCTAAAGGCATTTGGAAAGAAAATTATAGTAATTATGGGCGGTTCGGATAAAGGCAACGATATGAGTGAAATGGTTCCGTACATTTTTAAATATGTTAAAACCTTGGTTCTCAACGGTAATACTGCCGATAAAATCTATGATACTGTCGTTAATTATGACGGGTATGAAAATTCAAATGTTGAGGTTATAAAAACCGATAATCTTGAAAATGCGTTGAATATTGCGAGGGATAAGGCTACAGCAGGAGATATTGTAACACTATGCCCGGCATGTCCTGCATTCGAC
>CALZMC010000172.1 GCA_945788455.1 uncultured Clostridia bacterium | reverse complement strand
TAAAGGCAACATCTAATCGCGAGATTATCCCGCTTGCCGCAGGTAATCCTGCTCCCGATGCATTTCCTATCAGCGAGGTGCAGGAGATTGCGAGCGATATTCTTGCGACAAGACCGATTGACGCACTTCAGTACGGCGTTAGCGAGGGCTATACTCCTTTGAGAAATACAGTTAAGTCTTGGCTCAAGGATAGAGAAAATATCGGCACGGATAACGATGATATTCTCATTCTGTCGGGTGCAACTCAGGCTATGGATTTGACAACAAAGGTGCTTTGTAACGAAGGCGATGTTGTTATTTGTGAAAATCCGTCATTCATCGGCTCTCTAAACTGCTTTCGTTCGTACGGCTGTAAGCTTGTCGGTGTTCCTGTTGAGGCTGACGGAATGGATGTTAACGCGTTAGAGGAAATGTTAAAGGCGAATTCTAATGCAAAATTTATCTACACTATTCCTAATTTTCAAAACCCGTCAGGCTCAACCATGTCTTTAGAGAAGAGAAAAAGATTATACGAGCTTGCAGTAGAATACGGCGTGATTATCCTTGAGGATAACCCATACGGAGATTTGAGAGTATCGGGCGAAAAGCTTCCTACCATTAAGTCAATGGATACAGAGGGTATTGTTTTGTATGCCGGATCGTTTTCAAAAATTCTTGCTCCCGGTCTTCGTGTTGCATATTGCGTTGGACCGAAGCAGATTTTGGCAAAAATGACTGTCGGAAAGCAGGCGAGTGATACTCATACCCCTTGTCTAAACCAAATGATTGTTGACGAGTGGTTTAAAAAATATGACGTTGAGGCTCATATAACAAAAATTCAGGGAATATACAAGAAAAAGCTTGAGCTTATGTGCGATTGCATTGATAGAGAGCTTGGCGATTTTGTTGAGTATGTTCGACCCGAGGGTGGACTATTCATTTGGTGTAAGCTTCCCGATGATGTAAATATGACAGAGTTTGTTAAAAAAGCAGTAGAGAAGAAGGTTGCTGTTGTGCCCGGAAATGCCTTTTTAACAGATGAAAACGCAGAAACACAGTATATTAGACTAAACTTTTCAACCCCGACAGACGAGGGCATTATCAACGGTGTTAAGGCTCTTGGAGAGGTTGCAAGAGAGTATAGGAGATAATTATGGCAGAGGAAATTAAACCTGTAAGAAAAAAGAGAAGTCTATCTTTAATTCAGCCGACATCAACCCCAACACTTGGAAACTATCTTGGTGCGATGAAGGGCTGGACTGAATTTCAGGACGATTTTGACACGATTTTCGGTATTGCCGACTTACATTCAATTACAGTAAGACAGGAGCCGCAAAAATTAAGACAGCAGACTGTTCAGCTTTATGCACAGCTTATGGCTGTCGGACTTGACCCAAATAAGAGTATTCTATTTATTCAGTCGCACGTTCCACAGCATTCACAGCTTGGCTGGCTTTTGAATTGCTATACACAGTTTGGCGAGCTTAACAGAATGACACAGTTCAAGGATAAGTCACAGCAGCATTCGGATAATGTTAATGCAGGCTTGTTTACATATCCTTGTCTAATGGCTGCCGATATTCTTTTGTATCAGGCAGATGTTGTTCCTGTCGGTGCCGACCAAAAACAGCATTTAGAGATAACTCGCGATATTGCCGAAAGATTTAACGGCATTTACGGAAATGTGTTTACTGTGCCCGAACCTTATATTCCAAAGGCAGGCGCAAGAGTTATGAGCCTTGCAGACCCAAGTCGTAAGATGAGTAAGTCAGACCCTAACCCAAGGGGTACAATTTATCTAACTGATGAGCCGAGTGTTATTATGAAAAAGTTTAAGAGTGCCGTTACCGATAGCGAGATGTCTGTTCGTTATGCTGACGGAAAGGACGGAATTAATAACCTTATAACTATTTATTCTGCTGTAACAGGCAAGGATTATCAGGCTATTGAGGACGAGTTTAGAGGCAGAGGCTACGGCGATTTCAAGACAGCAGTAGGCGAGGCAGTAGTTGCCGAGCTTGAGCCTGTTCAAAAGAAATTTAACGAGCTTATGCAGGACAAGGCTTATCTTCAGGAGTGCTGGACAAACGGCGCTGATTTTGCATCTCGTCTTTCACAGCGCACTCTTGACAAGGCTATGAAGAAGATTGGCTTTTTAGCAAAATAAATAACTATATATTTAAAAATATTCAGCAGGACTATCGTCATATATTGAAATGGATAGTCTTGCTCTTTTTTTGTCAAAATTTGTGTTTTTATGATATACAACAGGAATAACATCAAATTTGTCAATATACAAGGACTTGTGGTAATTGTGAATAATTTGTAAATCCCACGCGCATATATTCTAAAAATGTTGAAAATTGGCACAAGATATGGTATAATACAGACAATATGAGGACAACGAGTCCACATATATACATTATATAATGTGATTGAAAAATAGGAGGTGATTTCAATGGCTGAAATATCACAGAATATGATTTATCTTATCTGGGCGGTAGCGATAATCGTCTTTGGATTGTTTGAAGCGGTTACGGCACAGATGGTATCAATTTGGTTCGTAGTCGGTGCGATTGCTGCGCTGATAGCCTCTTTCTTCAATGTACCGTTCATTGCACAGGTGATTATATTTGTAGCAGTAACAATCTTGGCTCTTGTTATCACAAGACCTCTTGTTAAAAAATATATCCACCCAAGAAAAGAACGTACCAATGCAGACAAGGTAATCGACCAAATCGGTATAGTCGTAGAGGATATTGATAATATCAATGCTACCGGACAGGTTAAGGTTGAAGGCAAGATTTGGACCGCAAGGTCAATCGACAACAGCTTAATACCAAGCGACAAAGAAGTTGTAATAGAAAAAATCGAAGGTGTTAAGCTATTAGTAAAGGAAAAATAATTTTAAAAAATATTTTTAAAGGAGAAATTTTATGGGACCACTATTAATTACAATTATCTTATTGTTCATA
>CALZMC010000171.1 GCA_945788455.1 uncultured Clostridia bacterium | reverse complement strand
ACCACCGATGCTCACACTCCGTTTCCCCTAAGACTCCAAACCATATATAACGATATGTGCTATATTTTTGAAAAATATAAGCCTGAGGTTATGAGTATGGAAAAGCTGTTCTACAATAATAATGCAAAAACCGTTATTGATGTAGCGCAGGCGAGAGGAGTTATTACTCTTTCTGCTCAAAATTACGGAGTTGATATTTTTGAATATACACCCTTACAGGTTAAGCAGTCTGTTGTCGGCTACGGCAGGGCAGAAAAAAAGCAGGTGCAGGAAATGACAAGAGTAATGCTCGGTCTTGCATCAATACCGAAGCCTGACGATACTGCCGATGCCTTGGCTATGGCAATATGCCACGGCCATTGTACAGGCTCACTCATAAAAGGATTAGGAGATAGCTATGCTTTATAACGTCAAAGGAATATTAACTGTCAGCGATGTAAATTTTATTGTTGTTGAAAGTGGCGGGGTTGGCTTTAAATGCTACACAACGCTAAATACCATAAAATCTATCGGAACGGTTGGAAGCGAGGTCAATGTATATACTCACTTGGCTGTCAGAGAGGATGCAATGGATTTGTACGGCTTTTCTACTCTAAACGAGCTTGATGCCTTTAAGCTTTTGATTACCGTTTCGGGTATCGGACCGAAGGCTGCCGTTGCCATTCTCTCGGAGCTTACTCCCGATAAGCTTGCTCTATGTATTGCATCAGGTGATGCAAAGTCAATTACAAAGGCACAGGGTGTCGGAAAAAAGACTGCCGAAAGAGTTGTTCTTGAGCTAAAGGACAAGATGGGCAATATTGCTATCGGCGAGGGTGCATCGGTTGTCAGCGCCGCGTCAACAGTTTTAGAAAGCTCAAACAGTGCCGAGGCAGTAGAGGCTTTAGTCGCTCTCGGTTATTCACAAAGTGATGCCGCTGTTATCGTTGGCTCAATGGATAAGTCGATGCCTGTTGATGATATGATTAGACTTGCACTAAAACAGCTTGCAAGAAATCTATAATTTTTGGAGGTAGAAATTATGACAGAAACTGAAATGGATTTTGAAAACAGAATAATAACCTCCGATTTCACTCCCGAGGATAACGATATTGAAAATTCATTAAGACCAAAGAGCCTTGACGAATATATCGGACAGGATAAGGTTAAGGAAAACCTAAAAATTTATATAGAGGCTGCCCGTGGCAGAGGCGAGGCGCTTGACCACGTTTTGCTATACGGACCTCCCGGTCTCGGTAAAACTACTCTTGCCGGTGTTATCGCGAATGAGATGGGCGTCAATATTCGTGTAACATCGGGTCCTGCTATCGAAAAGCAGGGCGACCTTGCTGCTCTTTTGACGAATTTGCAGGAGGGAGACGTCTTATTTATTGACGAAATTCATAGACTTAACAGACAGGTTGAGGAGGTTTTATATCCTGCTATGGAGGACGGAGCTTTAGATATCATTATCGGCAAGGGCCCGTCAGCAAGGTCTATTCGTCTTGACCTGCCTCATTTTACACTTATCGGTGCAACTACACGTTCAGGTCAGCTTTCTGCACCCTTGCGTGACAGATTCGGCGTAATCTTTAGGCTTGAAATGTACTCAAATGAACAGCTTGCAACAATCGTTAAGCGTAGCGCAGGTATTCTTAATATCCCTGTTGACGAAAAGGGAGCAAGTGAGATTGCCTCTCGTTCACGCGGTACTCCGCGTATTGCTAACAGACTTCTAAAGCGTAGCAGAGATTTCGCACAGGTTAAGTATGACGGCGTGATTAGTGAGGAGGCTGCTGTTGATGCTCTGTCAAAAATGGAGATAGATAATCTCGGTCTTGACAATATCGACAGAGTTTTGCTCACAACTATGATAAAAAATTATAACGGCGGTCCTGTCGGCCTTGAAACCATCGCTGCATCTATCGGCGAGGAGGCAGTTACTATCGAGGACGTATATGAGCCGTATTTAATGCAAATTGGATTTTTGTCTCGTACCCCACGAGGCAGATGTGTAACTGCACTTGCCTATAAGCACTTAGGCATTGAGCAAGAGGGACAACAATCATTACTTTAATTTAGGAGATGTTTTTATGGGAAGATTATTCGGTACAGACGGTGTAAGAGGAGTAGCAAATAAGGACTTAACACCTGAGCTTGCACTGCAAATCGGCAGAGCTGCCGCAATGGTACTGATTAAGGAATGTAAATCATCAAAGCCGACTGTTTTAATCGGTAAGGATACTCGTGCATCGGGCGATATGCTTGAGGCTGCGCTGACAGCGGGACTAACCTCTGTCGGATGTAATGTGTTGTCTGTCGGTGTTATTCCGACACCTGCCGTTGCTTTTTTAACAGTTGAATACGGATGTGAGGCAGGCGTTATGATTTCTGCATCTCACAATCCTTGTGAGTATAACGGAATTAAGATTTTTCAAAAAAACGGCTACAAGCTTGATGACGCTATCGAGGAGGAGATTGAGGCTATCATTCTTGATAATGCCGAGGAAATTCCTGTTAAGCTCGGTGGCGAGGTTGGAAACAGACTTTATTGCAAAACTGCCGTAAAGGACTATGTTGACCACGTTGTTTCTACTGCGAGCGTTGATTTTTCGGGACTGACAATCGCACTTGATTGCGCCAACGGCAGTGCATCTGTCTGCGCAAAGGATATTTTTACTGCTCTCGGTGCGAAATGTATTATGCTTTCTGACTCTCCTGATGGCGAGAATATTAACCTGAATTGCGGTTCAACTCATCCTGAGGAGCTTATGCATTTTGTAAAGAATGCAAAGCTTGATTTAGGTCTTGCATTTGACGGCGATGCCGACAGAATGCTTGCAGTTGATGAAAACGGCGAGCTTGTTGACGGCGATAAGGTTATTGCTATCTGTGCAAAAAGAATGAAGGAAGAAAACAGACTTGCAAAGAATACTGCCGTAGTTACCGTTATGAGTAATATGGGCTTCTTTAAGTT
>CALZMC010000170.1 GCA_945788455.1 uncultured Clostridia bacterium | reverse complement strand
ATTATTGACGAGGCTGAATATAATCGACTTATAAATTCTGCCGACAAAATTATCGGCAGGATAATAAAAGAACGATATTGCCTTTATGAAAACGGAAAGTATTTTGAGATTGACGTGTTTCCGTTTTGGTTTGATAAGGCACTCCTTGAGATTGAGCTAAAGGACGAAAACGAAGCCTTTGAACTCCCATCGTGCGTTACACCTATAAGAGAGGTAACAACCGAAAAGGAATACAAAAACTCCTACCTTGCACAGATTTATAGAATATAAATTAAATACCCTATAAAAATTAAGACCACTGCTTTTCTCGATAGCAGTGGTCATTTTTATATCTTAAAATACTGTTATTTATTTGTGCTCCTTAATGCTTTCGTCAAAGAATTCGAGTGCGCCGTCTATGGTTTCTGTGCCGATTTCGTCAAAAGGCTCAAGTACGCTGAATACGTGTGGCAGGTCCTTGCCGTTAAATTTATCATAGTCAGCGAGCTTGACCTTAAAACCCTTGCTTTCGAGTAGCTTAGAAGCCTCAACCGTCTGTTCGTGCGCAAGGCTGTCGCCACTGCTTGTAATCAAGTATGTAGGAGGCATATTGTCTGCAAAATCAATAATCTCGTCAAGGTTCATATAATTATATGTTTCCTTATCCTTATAGCCCTTGCCCCACATTGGCTTCATATAAATGCTCATTGCACCGTTCTTCATATAAGAAACAGGTGACGTTAGCACGAGTGCGTCAATATCAAGTCCTGCATCAACAACACCGAATATGTCACGAAGCTCCTCGCTTTGAAGTAATACAGCGGAATATACAGAAAGCATACCGCCTGCAGAGTCGCCGGTCAGCATAATGCTCTCACTGTCGCAAGGATAATTCTTCATATTATCGTTAATCCATTTCAGCGCAAGTGCAACATCTTGAATTTGCTCATTTACAGTAACATCGGGAACAAGTCGATAGCTGATGCTGAATACTGTGTAGCCCCTGTCGGCAATAGCACGGCAGTAGTATTCGTTCAAATCCTTAGTTGCATACATCCATCCACCACCGTGAATGTCGATAACAACAGGCAGTCTGTCGCTCTCGCTTGCATCACTTGGATAAAAAACGTCAAGCTGATGATAGAGATTTCCGTCATCAATATAAGGAATATCCTTAATCATATTAACCTCCGGAGGTGTCTGCTTTGCGTGCTTTTTTGCATCTCCGTCAGAGCAAAATACCCATACCATCTGCATTATTTTTAAGATAGGATTTTTCTCAAGTCCCTTTGCGTCCTCGCTTTGATATTCAATAGTGTCACTTGAAAGCATTCCGCCTACATACACAAGGTCGTCCTTTGTGTCGTCCTGCTTTTTTGTAACAATGGCGATGAATATTGTTGCAACGATAGCAATAACAAGTATGATTGCTATAATTATTCCTATTACTTTAAGTGCCATATTGCTCCTCTTTTCCTTTACCTTTGCCATATTTTTACTCCTGATTGTTTATTTATTTGTTAATAACGAACCTAACTCTTGAATTAGCTCAAGGTCACTTTGCTTTACCTTAATATTTGCTACCATAGGCTCGTCATTTGGATTAGTTATTTTTAACTGAATAACGGTGTCTTCATATATACCTTTGTCTTTAACTGCCATAAAGTAGTTTTTCAGCTTTGGATGATTTGCTTCAAATTTGTTTTTTGCGCTCATCAGCTTCATAATCATTGCAGGATTGAATGCCATTTAATTTTCCTCTTTTTCAATTATATTCCTTTTTTATTATAAAAAATCTTTGCAATTTTTACAAGATACTAAATTATTTTATTTTTACTTGCTTTTTTAAAATCTATCTGTTATAATAACCAAGTAAAATACTTTACTGTGGCAAAGTGTTAACACACTAACATAGTAATTAGAAGAAAGGTAATTGTATTATGAAAAAGATTTTAGCAGTTGTGCTTGCAGTATTAATGGCAGTATCAATGATATCTGTATTCGCTGCTTGCTCAAAGAGTGCCGGTGATGACTCTGATTTAGCCTATATTCAGGATAAGGGTAAATTAGTAATCGGCTATACTCTGTTCGCTCCAATGGATTATTATGCAGACGAGGCAGAAACCGAATTAACAGGATTTGAGGTTGAATTTGGTAAGGCTGTGTGCGAAAAGCTTGGCGTAGAGGCTGAGTTCCAACTAATTAGCTGGGAGGCTAAGGAAAGTGAGCTGAACGCAAAAAATATTGACTGTATCTGGAATGGTATGACAATTACAGACGAAAGACAGGCAACAATGTCAATTTCTCAGCCATATATGGCAAACAAGCAGATTTTGATTACAAAGGCTGAGAACGCTGACAAGTTCAAGACAGCAGGCTCACTAAATGGTGCAACGGTAGTTGCCGAAAAGGAATCTGCAGGTGAAGAGGTTGCTACAACAGATGCTTTCTTTGAGGGCTGTAATTATATAGCAGTTGACTCAATGGCTAAGGCTATGATGGAGGTTAAGGCAGGTACTGCCGACGCTGCAGTAATCGACTATGTAACCGGTATCGGCTCTTTAGGCGAGGGTACTGATTATGCTGATTTAGCTATCGTTGAGAGTGCAAGCTTTGCTGACGAGGAGTACGGTATTGCATTTAGAAAGGGCAGCGATGTTACTGAAAAAGTTAACAACGCTATTAATGAGCTAATTGCTGACGGCACTCTACAAAAGATTGCCGATAAGTATAAGCTTGGCGAACAGCTTATCGTTGACTGATTTGTAAAGTATAATTAGATTTATACAATAATTTGACGGGAGCATCTTTTGATGTTTCCGTCAAAATTATGTTGTCTGTTTTGACTATTATTTGTGATAGGGGAATTATATGGGTAGCTTTTCTTCTGTATCGGTTGAACTATTAAAAGGCTTTGGCGAGAATGTCAAGCTTTTTGGCTTAACGCTTTTACTCGCCTTGCCCTTAGGATTGATAGTAACC
>CALZMC010000169.1 GCA_945788455.1 uncultured Clostridia bacterium | reverse complement strand
ATAATAGGCTCAAACTCCATATCAAACCTGCCGTCAGATGACTTAAATGTCCAATTGTCAGTATAATTACTGCTGATATTGAAAACGATATCGTCAAGCTTATGAGCTACGCCGTCATAGAACAATACATTTTCGCTCGCAGCCGAGGTATCTCCAAAGCCGTATCCGATATTAAATCCAAATCTGTGGCCGTCAACAACACCTGAGCCTGAACCCCAATACCAAACATTGTCGTATGTCCAAACTCCTCTGCCCCAATCAAGACCGCCAAAATCGGTTTCGGGATCAAAATCGTAGGTCTTGCCGTCATAAATTACCGTACCTGACGCAGGCATACAATTTATCTTTTGGTTATAATAAAACGCCTTTTTATCCTCTTGCCACGGAGTAGCAATTACCATTGTATCGTCCGTTCTGTTATAATCCAATTCAATGTCTATCTTAATGCCCTTGCCGCCGTCAAATTGAGGAAAATCGCATTTTATAATACGCTTATCGTCACGGACAAGATAGTCAATAGAAAGCTTACTGTTTTTAACTGAAACATCGCCCTTAACTGATGTTCTCGGCATATTCAGCTTTCCCATAGGGAATGCACCCATATTGCCCTGTGTATGCTCAAACGGAGAATTAAAATCCAAGAATGAAACACTCTCAAGCTCTAAATATCCCAAGTCGGACACAGTGAGACAAACGGCAATATTATGCTTATTTGAGATAATCGAATAATAATCCCATTCCTTAATACGAGTTTTACGTTTTTTTATATCGGCACGCCTGTAATCCTGAACAAGCTGTGTGCTCCAACCCGGCTCTCTTAACGAGCCGTCAGCCTTGAGCAAAGGCTGTTTATTTATAACTCTGTGATTTCGCATAAAATTTCCCCCTTGATTTATAATTAACACAATCGGTCATATTTGTCAACAAATAACTTGATGAGTAATTTTGTTGAACGACAATTATACATTCAGGTATTTTTTTAGATATTGACCTGTATATGAGCTGTCGCACTCGGCAATTTCTTCAGGCGTACCGGTAGCAACTATTGTTCCTCCGCCCTTTCCGCCCTCGGGGCCAAGGTCAATAATATAATCGGCAGTCTTTATAACATCAAGATTATGCTCTATGACAAGAACCGTATTGCCTGCATCAACAAGCATATTAAGAACATTAACGAGTCTGTGGACATCTGCTGTATGAAGACCTGTTGTCGGCTCATCAAGAATATAAATTGTCTTTCCCGTGCTACGCTTTGAAAGCTCTGTTGCAAGCTTAACTCTTTGTGCCTCGCCACCTGAAAGTGTTGTTGCGCTTTGACCGATTTTTATATATCCAAGACCGACATCGGCAAGAGTTTTAAGCTTTTTATATATCTTTGGCTGTTGAGCAAAGAACTCTACACCCTCGTCAACAGTCATTTCAAGTACATCAAAAATTGTCTTGCCCTTAAACTTAACCTCTAATGTTTCTCTATTGTAGCGCTTTCCTGAGCATACCTCACAAGGAACATAAACGTCAGCTAAAAAGTGCATTTCAATCTTAACAATACCATCGCCCTGACAAGCCTCACAGCGACCGCCTTTTACATTAAAGGAAAAACGATTAGCCTTATATCCTCTCGCCTTAGCATCGGGAGTTTGGGCAAAAAGCTCACGAATATCATTAAATACGCCCGTATAGGTTGCAGGATTTGAGCGAGGAGTTCTGCCTATCGGCGACTGGTCAATATTAATAACCTTATCGAGATTATCAATGCCGGTAATTTTTTCAAAATGAGATGCTTTTTTCTTTGTGCCGTTAAGGATATTCGACAGATGAGTGTTAACGATTTCGTTAACAAGGCTCGATTTTCCCGAGCCTGAAACACCTGTAACGGCAACAAATTTTCCAAGCGGAATTTCGACATCAATATTCTTTAGATTATTTGCATTTGCTCCGTAAACAGTCAGCTTTTTTCCTGTGCCTGCTCTTCTCTTTTCAGGAACAGGAATAGAACGTCTGCCGCTTAAATACTGTCCTGTGATTGAATTTTCACAGTTAATTATATCGTCAACAGTACCGCAGGCAACAAGCTCTCCGCCGTGAATACCTGCACCCGGTCCGATATCAACAATATAATCAGCCGAGCGCATTGTATCCTCATCATGCTCAACAACAATCAATGTATTGCCTAAATCACGAAGATGCTTTAGTGTTGCCAAAAGCTTGTCGTTATCTCTTTGATGAAGACCGATTGACGGCTCATCAAGAATATACAATACACCCATAAGTGATGAACCGATTTGGGTAGCAAGTCTAATTCTTTGAGCCTCGCCACCCGATAGTGTTCCTGCCTCGCGAGAAAGCGAAAGATATTCAAGACCGACAGAATTTAGAAAATGAAGTCTCTCTCGAATTTCGTTGATAACGAGATTTCCGATTAACTGCTGTCTTTCGGTAAGCTGAAGATTATTAATAAATTCAAGCTCCTCGCCGATAGACATTGAGCAGAATTCGTGAATATTCAGTCCACCGACCGTAACACTCAAAATCTCCTTTGTCAAACGAGAGCCGTTACATTCAGGACAAATACATGTTGTCATAACCTGCTCAATATCGCTGCGAGACCATTCACTTGTTGTCTCTGCATATCTTCTGTTCAGGTTAGAAACAATGCCCTCAAAGTCGGTTTTATAGGTTCCCTCGCCGTACGAGGTCACTCGTTTCATATTAATCTTTTTGCCTTTTGTACCGTACAGGATTGCATCTAAGCCCTCCTTTGAAATCATTTCAATAGGAACATCAAGAGAAAAGCCATATTCCTTTGCAAGTCCCTCGTAGTACATTTTTGCGATAGAGCCGTCATTAATATTCCAACCTGATGCCTTTATGGCACCTTGATTTATTGACAGCTTTTTATTCGGTATAACTAAATCAATATCAATTTCCTTATAAGCACCGAGACCTGCGCACTTTTTACACGCACCGAACGGAT
>CALZMC010000168.1 GCA_945788455.1 uncultured Clostridia bacterium | reverse complement strand
AAGTAATAATACCGACACAAGCACAGGAGAAAATAGCGATGCCGTAAATAACGGCAACAAGAGGAATAATCCTGTCAAGCTTGTGGCCATTTTTGTTATCGTTTTTCTTGTACTGTTTTTCGGCGTATATTTCGGTATTAATTTATATAACCAATATATGATTAACCGTCCTGTTGAGACGACTACTCAGCCGACAACGACCACTGATAACAGAGTGGAAAATCCTATTGACTTCGACTCGCTGACGGCGATGAACAGCGATATATATGCCTACATTAAAATTGATGAAACGAAGGTGGACTACCCTATCGTTCAAAGTCCCGATAGCGATGAGTTTTATTTAAAGCACAGTGCCGAGGACAAAAGCTGGTCTGCAAGCGGTGCAATTTATACCGAATCGCACAACAAAAAGACCTTTGACGATAAAATCACGGTTATCTACGGTCATAACGGATATGGCGACACTTTCTTTACAACCCTGCACAAATTTGAAAATAAGGAATTTTTTGACGCGCATCCGTATTTTTATATTTACACACCCGACAGAAAGCTGACATATCAGGTCATTTCTGCTTTCAAGTATGATGACCGCCATATTATGAATTCCTTTAACTTTGCGGATAAGGCTGTGCTTGAGGAATTTCAACAGGAATTATTAAACCCAACATCTGCTCTAAAGAACGTCAGAGAAAATCTTGACTGTGAGATTAATGCAGAAAGCAGAATTGTCATTCTCTCAACCTGCATTACCAACCAAAAGAGCAGTAGATATCTTGTATGCGGAGTATTAGTAAACAATGAACAAACCTATTGATCCAAATCTAAATAACGACAAAGAGCTTGATATTCTCGGCAGTATGAATGACGAAAACGCCGATGACGTAAGCATTGAGGCAAAGCTAAGTGACGAGCATAGTCATCATCACGGCTCACACCACCATAGCAGTCATCATCACAGACATCATCGTCATCACAGACACCATAAAAAGAAATTGCCTCTAATCGTTAGAATTTTAATAACGATTTTAGTAATTATCCTTGCTATCGCAGGTATCGGTGCAGGCGTATTCTTCTATCTTCAAAATGAGGGTAAGAATGATATGCAAAGCACAGAAGAGCAGATAGTTTACGAGGAGACTATTGAGCATAACGGTCACAAATATGTTTATAACAATAATATTGTATCTATTGTATTTCTCGGAGTAGACAAGCGAGACATAAACGAAAGCTCTGTTGTCGGAACAAACGGACAGGCTGACGCAGTTTTAGTATTGACAGTCGATACAAAAACGGGACGTTCAAAAATTATTTCTGTTCCCCGTGATACGATTGTTGACGTTGACCTATTCGACAAGAACGGAAAATTCCTGCGCAGTGAGCCTATGCAGTTATGCTTGAGCTATGCGTACGGAGACGGCAGGGACTCATCGGCGAAGAACACGCTGACATCTGTTTCGCGTATTCTTTATGATATTCCGTTTAACAAATATTTTGTTCTTGACCTTGACGGAATTGCACCTATCAACGATGCTATCGGTGGTGTAAGAGTAAAATCACTCTCTGATTTTCCGCATCTCGGCATTAACGAGGGCGATATGGTTAGACTTAAGGGCGATATGACAGAGCAGTATATTCGTTACAGAGATGTTGATGCGCTCGATTCCTCTATCGACAGAAGTGCGAGACAGGTTCAGTATATTCAGGCATTCGCAACTCAGGCTATTCCTGCGGTTATGAACGATTTCAGTATCATCAACCGTTTATACGAAACTGCCATGAATTACAGCACAACGAATATTGACGTATCAAATGTAACATACCTCGCTTCTCTTTTAGCCTCAAAGGGAGTAAGAGAATTTGAGACCGAAACTCTAAAGGGCGAAATGAAGCTTGGCGATACTCCTGACGAGAACGGTATCGTTTATGCAGAATTTTATGTTGACGAAAATGCAGTTTTAGAAACAGTTTTAGATACCTTCTATACACAAGTGAAATAATGTGTTAAAATATATGCGAAAAACATTATAGGAGAAAAATATATGAACATTGAAACAAAAAAGATGCTCCAATCTTATGCTACAAAAATCAGAATGGGCATTATTGAAAGCACCTATGGCGCAAAGGCAGGTCATCCGGGCGGAAGCCTTTCTTCGGCAGATTTATTTGCATATCTCTATTTTAACGAGATGAGGGTTGACCCTAAAAATCCAAAGGATGAAAACAGAGACAGATTTGTTTTGTCAAAGGGACATTGCGCTCCCGGTCTATACAGTGCGCTTGCATATAAGGGCTATTTTCCTGTCGAGGATTTGCCGACACTTCGTCATATTGACTCATACCTACAAGGTCATCCTAATATGAATACAGTTCCGGGTATTGATATGTCAACAGGCTCACTCGGTCAGGGCATCAGCACAGCAGTAGGTATGGCAAAGGGTGCAAAATATATCGGTAATACTGACATCAATGTTTACACTCTTTTAGGAGACGGCGAAATTGAGGAGGGCCAGGTTTGGGAGGCTCTTATGTTCGCTAACCAATATAAGCTCGACAATCTTTGTGTTATCGTTGACTGCAACGGACTGCAGATTGACGGTACTACCGAGGAGGTTATGAGCGCAGAGCCTATCGACAAAAAGCTTGAGGCTTTCGGCTTCGAGGTAATGACAATTAACGGAAACGATTTTGACCAGCTTGAAAAGGCATTTACTGCATTCCACAACTGCGACAGACCCTTCGCTATCATTATGAAAACCGTTAAGGGTATGGGCGTATCTTATATGGAGAATGAGGTAGGCTGGCACGGAAAGGCACCTAACGAGGAAGAATACAATATCGCTATGGCTGAGCTAAGAGCAAGGCTTGCTGAAATAGAGGAGGCATAATTATGAGTGAAGTAAAAAGAATTGCTACTCGTGATAGCTACGGTAATGCTCTAAAGGAGCTTGCACAGGAGGGCGCAGATAAGCTTGTTGTTCTTGATGCCGAC
>CALZMC010000167.1 GCA_945788455.1 uncultured Clostridia bacterium | reverse complement strand
AAATTAACGCTTATGAGAGCAAAAAATCCTCTTGTGTATGCTCTACGCCTATATCGGTCAATAATCCTTTTAGCTCGGGGTAGGGCATTGAATAACGCTGTGACAGATATCTAAGGCTTGCACCAAGCTCGCCGTCAGGACCTCCGTACTGACTTATGATAATTGATGCGGCCTTTGGATCGGGATTTTTTATGTTAATTGGATATTGCAGTTTTTTTACATAACTAAACATAAGATACCTCCAAAATTATTTCTTGTTCATACTATGATAATTGAATAAATTTGTGTATTTTAAGTTGAAATTTGAGGCTCAATACATTAAAATGTTTTTAGAAATGCTTGGAGGAATACGTATGAAATTAACAGTTATCGGCGGTGGCGGAGTAAGGTCAATGTTTTTGGCAAAAAGTATTGCTATGAGAGCAAGTGAGCTGAATATTGACAAGCTCGTTTTTATGGATAATAACGAGCAGAAGCTGGATATTTACGGAAATATGGCTAAAAAGGTTTCAAATATTCTTTGCCCTAATCTTGATTTTGAGATTACAACTGACGCAGCTTATGCCGTTACTGACGCTGATTATGTTATTACCACCATTCGAGAGGGTGGCGATGATATGCGCGTCAGAGACGAGCGAATTGCACTTTCATACGGCGTTTTAGGTCAAGAGACTACGGGTGCCGCAGGACTTTCGTTTGCTATGCGAAGTGTGTATGCATTGCAGGGCTACTGCGAGCTTGTGAAAAAATACGCAAAGCCTAACTGTAAAGTATTTAACTTTACAAATCCGGCAGGCGTTGTCAGCCAAACCCTGCGTGATATGGGCTATGATTTTACATACGGAATTTGTGACGCGCCGTCAGGTATGCTTCACAGCTTTGCAAAGCTTTATGGAGCTAATGAGAATGATATTAAGGGCGAAATTTTCGGTCTTAATCACTTGAGCTATTTTACATCAATTACAATTAACGGCAGAGAAATAATGGCTGATTTAATCGAAAATCCTCTTGCCTATGAGCAGACGGATATGCGCTATTTTGAGCCAAAGCTTCTAAAGGAGAGAGGAAGTATTTTGAACGAATATCTCTATTATTTTTATTACAGAGAGCAGGCTGTTCAAAATATTCTTAATGCACCGAAAACACGCGGAGAGCAGATTTGTGAAATCAACAAGGCTATGACAGAGGAGCTGTCAAGGATTGATATTGAAAAGGATTTTGATACGGCGTTTGAAATCTTTGAGCATTGGTACGGCGAACGCGAAAATAACTATATGGCAAGCGAAACGGGAATTAAAAGAAAGAACGCTTGGCACTTTGATATTCATCAAAAGGATAACGGAGGATACGCAGGTGTTGCTCTAAAATTCATTGAGATTATGCAGAGTGGAAAGAGCGACAGTATGATTCTTTGTACTGCTAATAACGGCGCTGTTGACGGACTTTACGATGATGATATTGTAGAGATTACCTGTGATATTACACCAAACGGTGTATTTCCTCACAGATTTGAAAATATTGACGAGCAGAATTTTGAAATCATAAGACGGGTTAAAATGTATGAGCGACTTGCATCAAAGGCAATTCGAGAGAAGTCGGTAAAATCGGCTGTCGAGGCATTGACAATGCACCCTCTTGTAAATTCATATTCTCTCGCAACAAAGCTGATTAACGACTATTTGGAGCTGAATAAGGATTATGTAAAGGAGTGGAAATAATGGCATTTATTTCGGGTGCAGGAGCGACTAATGTTGACCTTTTGTTTCAGGGCTTTGATAGACTTGCGAACGAGGGCGAGGAGCTTTATGCAAAGGATTTTAGCCTGCAATTAGGCGGTGGAGTGCCGGCAACATTGATAAATCTCGGCAGGCTTGGAATTGAGACTAAGATTGCAACCGAGCTTGGAAATGATATGTTTTCTGAGTTTGCTAAGGGCGAATTTTTAAAAAACGGCGTTACTCCTACAAACTTGTACGAGGGAAATGAAATTCCTCTTAACATTACATCGGCGATTATTCTGCCACACGATAGGGCTTTTTATTCTTATGGAAAGGGCAGTATCGCTGCTGACGATAAGGCGCGCGAAAAATTTTATAATATCGCAACAGGCTCAAAGCTTGTTATTATGCAACTCGGTGGTTTTCTTGACGTGTATAAAAGGCTTCACGAGGAGGGAACTACTCTTGTTTTAGACACTGGCTGGGACGACAATATGAGCCTTGAGACTTATGCCGATTATCTTGAGATAGCAGATTTTTATACTCCAAATCAAAAGGAGGCAGTCAAGATTACAGGCGAGTCAACTCCCGAAAAAGCCGCATTAAAGCTAAAGGAATATTTTGACAGGGTTGTTGTAAAAATTGACAAGGACGGCTGTATCGGTATTGATGATGAAATGTTTGTTGTACCCGGCATTGACGAGTTCAAGGCGGTCGATTCAACAGGCGCAGGCGATGCCTTTCTTGCAGGCTTTATGTATGGCTTGTTTTATGATTATTGCCTAAAGGATTGTATCCTTTTCGGTAATATAACAGGTGGAAAATCAGTAACCAAGGTCGGAGCATTAAGTGGCTATCTTAACGAAAAACAGCTACTTGAATATTTTAAAAGATACAAGAATTAATGCTTATAAATAACAAAAAAGGAGTGGGAAATCCACTCCTTTTTTGTTATTGGTGATGCTTTCTGTTAAAATTATCAATTACAACCTGATACCTGTCATAAGCTCTGCCGACTGCGTCCTCCCAGCTGATATAAATCTGTGATTGTGCATTTTTGCCGACTCTGTTAAGTAGCTCCTTATTATCCATAATTGTCGCTAATTTTTTTGCAACAGAATGACTTGACTCGCTACACAAAAAGCCTGTTTCGCCGTCAGTTATACCCTCGGCGGCACAGCTTCCGTTAATCAAAATACTTGGAGTTGCACAGGCAGCTGCCTCTCTTACAACGAGTCCGTTTGTGTCAAAAACCGATGGAAATAACAGAACATCGCTG
>CALZMC010000166.1 GCA_945788455.1 uncultured Clostridia bacterium | reverse complement strand
ACAATCTCAGGCGATGATACAATATTTGTACTGTGCAAAACAGAGGATTTTGCAAAAATATTTACTGCTAATATGGAGAGAATTTTAAATGCTAAAAACTCTTGATATTGAGAATATAGCTGTTATAGAAAAGGCAAGTGTTGAGTTTAGCGAGGGTCTTAATGTATTAACAGGCGAAACCGGTGCCGGAAAGTCAATAGTTGTTGACTCGATTAATGCTATTCTCGGCGAGAGAACGTCAAAGGAGCTTGTTAGACATAATTGTGATAATGCCTTTGTCAGCGCTTATTTTGAGGATATATCTAAAAAGGCTGTTGATAAACTAAATGAGCTCGGCTTTGATTCTTGTGATGACACAGTTTTGCTGTCAAGAAAAATCACTTCAAACGGCAAATCTGTATGCAAGATTAACGGAAAAAGTGCTACTGTTTCAATGCTAAAGGAGATAGGCTCTGTTTTAGTTAACATTCACGGTCAACACGACAGTCAAGCGCTTCTAAATCCTGATTATCAGTATGAATATATAGATATGATGATGAGGGATAATTCAATACTGAATGACTATAAAAATGCTTTTAGGGACTTTATAACAATAAGACGAAGACTAAAGCATCTTACTTCTAACGAGATAGATAAGGACAGAGAGCTGGAGCTTTTGAATTATCAAATCAAGGAGCTTGAGGACGCTGATATTAAGGTTGGCGAACGAGATATGCTAAACAGCAGAAAAGCTCTTATTTCAAAGAGCGAATCAATTTCAAATCTGCTATCAAGCTCACTAAATGCACTTGTCGGCGATGATGAAAATGACGGAATTCAGTCAGTAATTAACAGTTCTTTTAATCAAATGATTGGTTATGACGAGCTAAAGGATATTACAGAGGTCTATTCACTCATTAATGATAATCTTGAGTCAGCTAAGGATAAGATTAATTCGTTATTACTTAATCTTGATTTTAGCCCCGAAGAGCTTGAACAAATTGAAGAAAGACTTGATTTGTTATATAAGCTTGGCAATAAATATGGTTCTACAGAAGAAGAGATGCTTGCATTTTTAGATGATGCAAGAGAAAAAAGAGATGCAATAAAGTATAGTGATGAGGAGCTTGAAAAGCTTAATGAGCAGTATGATATTGCATTTGAAAAAGCTGTCAATTTAGCAGGTAGGTTAAGTGATTACAGAAAGGAAACGGCACGCGAATTTGAGCAAAGGGTTAAGGCAGAGCTGGAGTATTTGGATATGCCGAGGCTTGAATTTGTTGTTGATTTTAATAAAGGTAATTTAAGCCAAAACGGCTATGATAAAATAGAATTCTTAATTTCTACAAACGCGGGAGAACCGCCAAAGCCGTTATCAAAGATTGCATCAGGAGGCGAGCTTTCGAGAATAATGCTTGCTATTAAGAATATTCTTTCAAAGAATGATTCGGTTGGAACCTTGATTTTTGATGAAATCGACACAGGAGTCAGCGGCAGAGCAAGTCAAAAAATAGGATTAAAGCTCAAGAGTGTCTCCAAAAACACACAGGTAATTTGTGTAACTCATTCTGCACAAATTGCTTCTAATGCAAATGAACATTTCTTAATTCAAAAAGAGGTTGTTAACGATAGAACCTACACAAGTGTAGCACCATTAGACTTCGAGTCAAGAAAAAGAGAGCTTGCAAGAATTATGGGCGGTCTTGAAATTACGGATACACTACTTAAAAGTGCCGAAGAGCTACTTTTATCATAAACTGTTATTACACATTGGAGGATATAAAAATGGGAGTATATGAGGATTTACAGGAGCGTGGGTTAATCGCTCAGGTAACAGATGAGGAACAAATAAGAGATTTGGTAAACAACGGTAAGGCTGTGTTTTATATTGGCTTTGACCCAACTGCTGATAGCCTTCACGTTGGTCATTTTATGGCTTTATGCCTTATGAAAAGACTTCAAATGGCAGGCAATAAGCCTATTGCACTTATCGGTGGCGGTACTGCTATGATTGGCGACCCGTCAGGCAAGACCGATATGAGAAAGATGATGACTGTTGAGGATATTCAGCATAACTGCGACTGCTTTAAAAAGCAAATGTCAAAATTCATTGATTTTAGCGAAGGCAAGGCTATGATGGTAAATAATGCCGATTGGTTGCTTGACTTGAACTATGTTGACGTTCTTCGTGAGGTTGGCGCTTGCTTTAGTGTAAATAAGATGCTAAGTGCCGAGTGCTACAAGCAGAGAATGGAAAGAGGTCTGTCATTCCTCGAATTTAATTATATGATTATGCAAAGCTATGATTTCTACACATTATACAAGAAATATGGCTGTAATCTTCAGTTCGGTGGCGATGACCAGTGGTCAAATATGATTGGCGGTATGGAGCTTGTTCGCAGAAAGCTTCAGGGCGATGCTAACGCGATGACAATCACACTTCTTACTAATTCAGAGGGTAAGAAGATGGGCAAGACGGAAAAGGGTGCAGTTTGGCTTGATGCAAATAAAACTACTCCTTATGAGTTTTACCAATACTGGAGAAATGTAGGCGACCAGGATGTTATTAAGTGTATGAAGCTTTTGACATTTATTCCTATGGAGCAAATCAATGAATATGCAAAGTGCGAAGGTGCAGAGCTTAATAAGGTAAAAGAGGTTTTGGCTTACGAGCTCACAAAGATGATTCACGGCGAGGAAGAGGCCGAGAAGGCACAGAGTGCTGCAAAAGCATTGTTCTCAGGCGGTGCCGATAACTCAAATATGCCTACAACACAGCTTACTGACGATGACTTTACTGACGGCGAAATTACAGTACTCGATATGATGCTCAAAGCCGGAATGATTAAGTCAAAGGGAGAGGGCAGACGTCTAATCGACCAAGGCGGTGTTAGTGTAAATGACGAAAAAGTAACAGGCGCGTTAACTGCAATTAAGGCTGATGCTTTTTCTGAAGATATAATTATTAAAAAAGGTAAAAAAATGTTCCATAAATTTACAAAATAAACTATGAAATCCCTAACTTCGTTGGGGA
>CALZMC010000165.1 GCA_945788455.1 uncultured Clostridia bacterium | reverse complement strand
AACATTAAGAAGAGCAGGGGAGTTGCTTGAGTGAAGAATACCGACATTTTTGCCTGCCTTTTCAATTTGACTCATTGTATCCTTAAATAGCTCTAATTGAGCCTTTGTGAGCTCTTTATTTGTGAATGCAGAAGAAAAATGAGTGTATGCTCCGATAAATTCAAGATTACCAAAATCATAGCACTTGATTGCATCATCAACCTCGCTTGGCATAAATCCGTATCTGCCCATACCTGTGTCGATTTTTAGATAGCATCTTGTTTTTACATTTAATTCCTTTGATACCTTGTCCATAACCTGACAGGCGTTTAGTGAGCCGATAGTTGCAATACAGTTGTTTTCAGCTATTATTCTTGCCTCGTTTTCGATGCAGGTTGAACGCATAACCAAGATGTCCTCATTATCGAGAACATCCTTTAGCTCACTTATGTCGTCAACCTCTGTGACGGCAAATGTATTAATATCATTATCTCTTAAAACCTTTGTGAATTCCTTAATTCCAAAGCCATAGCCGTTGCCTTTAACAACGCCGATTAGGTCAACCTTTGCTTTTTCTTTTATTAAGCTTATGTTTTCCTCTAAAAGTTTTTTATCTATAACGTATCTGCTCATAATTTTACCTTATCTTTTCAAGTACCTTTGAAGCGAGATTATATAACGAGTAAATCGGCTTGTTGATAACATAGTCGAATTCGCCGACAAATTCCTTCATATATCCGCCAAAGCCGTGCTTAAATCTCCATAGACCGTAGTGAGGGTTATCGGGGTTTTGACAGTCGCCTGAAATTCCGCCAAAGTCATAAACCTTACAGCCACATTCCATACCCCATTCCATCATAGCCCACTGCAAAGCATAGTTAGGATAAACATTTCTGTGAGCATTGGATGAGGCACCGTATTGGTATTTCATAACATTTTGGCCCCATTTTATAGCAATAGTACCTGCAATAGCCTTGCCCTCATAATACGCCATATAAAGCCTTGCATCATCAGTCATACAATCGAGAATGCGCTCAAAGTATTCCTTTGGTCTAATAGAAAAGCCGTCTCTTTCTCCGGTTTCGCTCATAATTCTAACAAAATCATCAAGTGCTTCCTTGCCACAGATTTTAACCTCAACACCTTTTTTAGGAGCTTTTCTTATACGGTTTCTGTAATCGCTCTTAAATGTCAGCATAAGCTCATCGGGACTTAAATTATTATAATCAAAGCAATATACAAATCTCGGCTGAACATTTTCAAAATCCATACAGCCCGGATTTAGTTCAACAAAGCCCTTGTCTAAAACGTGCTTTTTAAACTCTGTATTTTCAATAACAATTTCGGGGTCTATTTTTAGGCAGTATGCCTTATATTCCTTGCCAAGCTCAAGCAGTCCATCAAAAAGGCTGTCAAATGTGTCAAAATCATTTTCGTCACACACAAAGCCACGACAACAATACATAAGAGAATACTTGATAACGGGAATAGAACGAATGAGAACAGACGCACTGCCTTTTATTTCTCCGTTATCGTCCTTGAGCATAATCGCCTCAAATTTCCAAGCGCTTTTAACCTTTGCCCATTTTGATGAATGTTGAAATAATCCCTTAGGATGTTTCTTTATAAAGCTTTCGTATTCTTCGAGATTTTTTTCGTTAACTCTTTCAATCATTGCTTTAAACTCCATTATAAGTGTTGCTTTTCTTTATATTATACCAAATATGGCAATGGTTGTCTATATTGACTTTTAATATTATTTGTTATATTATATTGATATATAATTATATATTTAAGGGGTATTATTATGGAAAAGTTTCGTTGGGAGGATCCTTCAGTTTATAACATAAACAAGGAAGACGGACACGCATTAGCACTGCCGTTTGATACAGAGGAGCTTGCTCTTTCGGGCGAAGCATCTGTTTATAAGCAGTCGCTAAACGGTATGTGGAAATTTTATTGGCAACAGGGAATTGAAAATCAACCTGAAAGCTTTGATAATGTTGATTTTGATGACTCCTCTTGGGATGAAATTAAGGTTCCGTCTGTATGGCAGACTGAAGGTTATTCCGTACCTTACTATTATGCCAGCACATTTCCAAAGGCATTTAGCAGAAATAAAAGAGAAATTCCAAAGATTAATCACTCAATGCAGGAGATTGGCTTTTACAGAAAATCCTTTATCCTTGATGAAAAATTGGAGGGCAGAGAGATTTTTCTTCATTTCGGTGCAGCAAAAACTGCGCTTGAGGTTTATGTTAACGGGGAGTTTGTCGGTTATTCTCAAGGCTCAATGACTCCTCACGAATTTAATGTAACAAGGAATTTAAAATCAGGAGAAAACCTTATTACTGCAAAGGTGTATAGATATGCAGACAGCTCTTATCTTGAGGATCAGGATATGTGGTGGCTTTGCGGTATTTATCGTGAGGTTTATCTCTATGGCGAGTCAAAGCTGTGCCTAAGGGATTTTTATTTTAAGACTGATTTTGATGCAGATTTTAAGGACTCTACTGTCAGCCTTGATGTTTTCATTAAGAATTATATGAACGCTGACGGTAATGCTTCTGTATCTGCAAAGCTGATTTCAGACACGGGTAAGGAAATCGAAATCGGCACAGGCGATATTGATTTAACAAAGGACAATAAAATTAACTTTACAACTACTGTAAAGTCGCCTAAAAAATGGTCAGCCGAATTTCCTAATCTTTATACACTCGTTATGACATTGACTTATAATAACGAGATTCAGGCTGTAAAGACCTATAAGGTCGGCTTTAAAAAGGTCGAAATTAAGGGCGAAAAGATATATTTTAACGGTATGCCTCTTATGATTCACGGTGTTAACCGTCACGATTTTGACGGCGACTGCGGTTGGGCTGTACCAAAGGAGAGATATACTCAAGACCTTGATATTATGAAGCAGAATAATATCAATTCAATTCGTACATCACACTATCCTGATGACCCGTATTTTTATGAGCTATGTAATCAATACGGCTTTTATGTAATGGACGAATGTGATTTAGAGAGCCACGGC
>CALZMC010000164.1 GCA_945788455.1 uncultured Clostridia bacterium | reverse complement strand
CATCGCCTTAGTCAGTTCGTCCCCCCTCCACTCAACGGGGATAAAGGACATTCTGGTCCAGCCGTGTCCCTTTTGGACAAATTCGTGCGAAATAATATTCTTATCCTTGAGTCTGCTCGATAAATTCGTGGTGTCAATGAATTCAAGAACTCCTGGCAAATATTCATCAATAGCAATTTCACGCATAACGAGGTTAAGTATTTCAAGTGCATTCTTTTTCTTTTTACTTGCGCCCTTAACTATATCTTTACCAATATAGGTTTCTGCCGTATTGTCGGTAAAGTCGATAAGGTGCATTGTGTAGTAAATATTGGCTATTGAGCTGATAATTACATTTTGCCTTGCATCCTCTCTTTCCTTTGATATAACGAAGATGTGGATGATAAAGCACGCCATGAAATAGCCCATACTGTAAAACGGAAGTTGAGGATACAGATACTGAAAAGCACCTGAAAGAATTGGCGCAAGTGAAAAAATGAAAACAGAAAAATATCGTTTCCTTTTTGTTTTGGCCTCACGCAACGCGCAAACTAACGCACTTAATCCGATTGTAAAATAAACAATATATTGATTAAAGAACGTAAGCGGACGAAGAGAATACATTACATATTCACCGTCAACAATTCTAAATATAATAGGCTTAAAGAAATTAATAATAAGCATTCCAAACTGTAAAATAACAACCAAAATATCAATAAACAGTAGTAAGGACTGATTTTTTATTTTATCGCCTAAATATAAAACAATGTATCTTAACCAAAAGAATGTTGTTATTACCGTTGCACAATGGAACAAAGTTGTTGACAGGAAAAAGATTTTGTCGTTGTTTATAATACGGTTATCGCATAATCCCCAAACTGCATCCTGAAGACAGAATATTATTACCCATTGCATTAGACTTCTAAAGGCTTTTTCAGCCTTATTGGGCTTTTTATTTTCATGGATATCATTAATCAATATGCTCGTTATAACAAGAGCATACACAAAAGCAGATACCCAATATAATCCGTTATCCATTATTCTCCCCTCAAAAAATATATAGTATTCTAATAATATTATATAACAGAGAATGTTATATTTTCAATATTGACTTTAATAAACTAAAGGAGTATAATATTAGCAGATAAATATTCGGCAAACTTATCTAAAGGTAAGGACGCAAAGCAAGGTGTCTAAACGAATTCGCATGATCGACCGGCTGCAAGTTAACTATTATCTTGCAGTCGGCTTTTTTTATGGGGGTATTTTTATGGGAAGCTCAAGACTTGCAATGCTCGCAAATAAATCGTTAAATATTAGCGATAACATTGACGAGAAAAAGAACTACTCAAAGGAGGAAATTATTGAACGAGATTTGCAAAGAGATTTGCAAAATGACAGGTTCAAGATTTATTATCAGTCAAAGCATGATGTTAAGTCCGGCAAGATTGTCGGTGCCGAAGCATTAGTGCGTTGGGACCACAAGGAGCTCGGAATGCTGTCTCCTATGGAGTTCATTCCTATTTTTGAAAAAAACGGCTCTATCAAGGATTTAGATATGATCGTCAGAGAAAAGGTGTTTAGCGACATTGAGCGTTGGAGAAATAACGGTTACAGGCAAATTCCGATTTCTATCAACCTTTCAAGAATTGACTTTAAGGATTTTGAGCTTGTTAATTCTATCTTTGACGGTGTAAAAAAGTATAGCATTAATCCGTCACAGATTTGCTTTGAAATAACAGAAACTGCCCGAATTGACAGCAGAGAGGCTATCTGTCGTGCTGTATATAGGCTTCGTGATGCAGGCTTTAAGGTTGCACTTGACGATTTCGGCAGCGGATATTCGTCACTCTCAATCCTAAACGAGATTGAATTTGATATTTTGAAGATTGATAAGGAACTGCTAAAAAATATTGAGGGCGAGCGAGAGCGATTTTTAATCAAAATGTGCATTAGCCTCGGAAAGAATTATGAAATGATAACAGAGGCAGAGGGCGTTGAAACTAAGGAGCAATACGAGCTTTTAAAGGATATCGGCTGTAACAATGCGCAGGGCTTTTATTTTGCAAGTGCATTGCCTGTTGAAACATTTGAAATGAGACTCAAGGATGAATAAAAACAGATAAATATTACAAAACCTCCTGTGGTAGATGTTTAATTCTGCCATAGGAGGTCTCTTTTTATATTTAGTTTATTCTGTTAGCAGTATTCTGCTACACACTTTTCAATTTTTTCGGCGATAGATTTAACCTTATCGTCACGTTCAACAGGAAGAAACGGACTTCTCGGCTGACCGGCATCAATACCAAACCTAATTGATATAATCTGCTTTGCGACACCGTAAAGAGATGCACAAGACAGCAGGTCAAAAATAATCTCGTTAATCCTAAACTGCAATTCTTTAGCCTTGTCTATATCTCCCTCTCTTATTAAGCAATCAAGCTTTAAAAAAAGCTCAGGCATTGTGCCGTATGTTCCGCCGATGCCTGCATCGGCACCCATCAGCCTGCCTGCTAAAAACTGCTCATCAGAGCCGTTAAAGATAACAAAATCCTCGCCTGCGATAGACCTAAAGCGCTCCATTCCGTAAATCGGCTCCTCGCTGTTCTTAATGCCGATAACCTTTGGATTTTTCGCCATACGCTCAAACAGGTCATAGGGCAGATTAAAGCCTGTAAGCTGTGGGATATTATAAATAATAAACGGAAGTGAGGTTGAGTCAATTATACCGTTCCAATGCTTTTCAACGCTATCACTCGGCAAGCGATAATACACACTCGGCACTGCTGAAATCGCGTCAACTCCGATAGACTCACAATGCTTTGCAAGAATAATGCTCTCTCTCGTTGAGGCACATCCTATATGCACAATTACAGTAAAGCTGTCGTCACTCGCCTCTTTTACTGCCTCGGCGATTTGCATTCTCTCCTCAATAGAAAGCAAAAATCCTTCGCCCGTTGAGCCACAGACATATACGCCCTTAATTCCCTTTTCCTGATAAATTCTAACGAGTCTTTTTATAGCGTCTAAATTAACATTATCG
>CALZMC010000163.1 GCA_945788455.1 uncultured Clostridia bacterium | reverse complement strand
GGGTATTATCTTTAAGCAGAGCATTAATGCCGGCGAAACCGTTAAAGAGGGAACAGAAATTGTTCTCACTATCAGCAAGGGTGTCGAAACGGCGAAGGTTCCCGATGTAGGCGGTCTTCCACTCGAGGAGGCAAAGGAAATACTTGAAAAAGCAGGCTTCACAGTATCAACCGTTGAGATTTATAACGATATGGGATTTGCAAAGAATACCGTAAAGCAAAGCTACGGTCAGGCTCCTGCGGCAAATGATGTTGTCGCAAAGGGCGAGGAGGTTATTCTTCAGGTTTACGGCGAGGTTGTTACTACAACTCAGCCTCAGGAAACAACCGAACCTGATACCGATATTGCTCCATAAAACACGAATAGAATTATATTTATTGCCTTAACAATAAAATGGCTGACTATCACGGTCAGCCATTTTTGTTATACTGATTTTTTTAGCAAATGCGAGGGAGTCCTTCGCCGTAGAGGACATTGACCTGTCTTTTTCCGCCGATAGGGGTTATAAGTGTTACACCCTTGCCTTGCTTTACCTCGCCGATAATCTCGGCGTTTTCGCCGTATTTACAGCTTCTGATTATTTCAACAGCCCTTTGTGCCTGCTCCATCGGCATAACGGCAACAAGCTTGCCCTCGTTACCCATATGCATAATATCAAGACCGAGAATTTTTGCAAACGACTTAACCTCATCATCAACAGGAATTTTTTCCTCGATAAGCTCGATA
Organism: uncultured Clostridia bacterium; assembly: GCA_945788455.1. Taxonomy (GTDB): domain Bacteria; phylum Bacillota; class Clostridia; order Oscillospirales; family Acutalibacteraceae; genus Eubacterium_R. The sequence continues at coordinate 2,305 of CALZMC010000163.1, read as the reverse complement.
TTTACCTTCGATGCATCAGCAAGCTCATTTAATACCGTACCGAGTCCGCCTCGAGTAACATCGCGCATACAATGAAGCTCAATGCCACTTTTCAGCATTTTTTTTACCATTTCAACGAGAGGTGCATTATCGCTCTTAATATTGTTTTCGATATTCATTCTCGCAGATAGGATAGTCGCGTGGTGGTCGCCTGTGTTACCGCTGATAACGATAGCATCGCCGTATCTTAGATTTGTAGATACTATATCTGTGCTTTCCTTAACAAAGCCAACGCCTGTTGTGTTGATATAAATTCCGCCGTTGCCCTCAATAACCTTTGTATCTCCGCAAATGACAGTAACGCCTGCCTCCTTAGCAGTATCGGCCATTGACTTAACTATATGCTCAAGAGTATCGCTGTCGGCACCCTCCTCAATAATAAAAGCAGACGTAATATATTTAGGCATAGCACCTCGCATAAGCAGGTCGTTGACAGTACCGCAAACGGATAGCCTACCAATATCGCCACCCTTGAAAATCAATGGGGTAACAACGAAAGAATCGGTTGTAACGGCAATTCTTGAGCTACCCTCAACAACTGCGCTGTCCTCCATCATATTAAGTATCGGGTTTGAAAAATATTTTGCAAAAACCTTTTGAATCAGCTCTGTGGTCGATTTTCCGCCACTGCCGTGTGCAAGTGTAATTTTCATAGTTAACCTCTGTTGTTTATAAAATAGTGAAAGCACGAGCCTTCGTTTGATACCATACAGGCGCCCTGTGGATTTAGGGGAGTGCATACCTTTTTGAACAACGGGCATTCGTTAGGGGAGGTAAAGCCTGTAATAACCTCTTTGCATCTGCAAGCCTTATTTCTTAGCTTGTCCAAGGCGAGATTAAGGCTTCCTGCATCATATATATGGTATTCACTTTTAAGCGCCATACCCGAGCCGTCAATTTCGCCGATGCCTCGCCAAGATGCCTTGTAGGGCTCAAAATACTTGTTTACAAGCTCATTAGCCTTGACGTTTCCCTCATCGTTTACAACACTTTTGTATAGGTTTAAAACCTTGCCCTGTCCCTTTAGCTTTGTTAGTGCATATATCGTTGCTAAAAGCTCCTCGCCCTTAAATCCCGATACAACAAACGGTAGCTGAAATTTTTCAGCAAGTGGCTTAAATATATTTGCACCTGTAATTACGCTAACGTGACCGGGAGCAATAAAGCCGTCAATCTTCTTTCCCATTTCACACAGCACCTCGATAGCCTTGGGCATAGTTTTAAGTGCAGTTAAAAGCTTTATATTATTAATGCTCTCACTTATTATTTTGTCAACAAGCAGGGCATAAATCGGTGTTGTTGTTTCAAATCCAACGGCAGCAAAAACAAACGTTGTGTCGTTATCTTCTTTTGCAAGGTCGATAATCTCAAAAGGGGAATAGACTATTTTTATGTTTCCTCCATCGCCCTTAATTTCCTGAAGGCTTGTTTTTGAGCCGGGCACTCTGATTAAATCGCCGAAGGTCACGACACAGGTGTTAGGCTCAAGAGCAAGGTCACAGAGCCTGTCTATATAGCTCGATGCAGTAACGCACACAGGACAGCCGGGACCGCTTATAAGCTTGATTTTGTCGCTTAGCAGGGACGGAATACCGTTTTCGCTGATTGAGGCTGTATGGGTGCCACAGACCTCCATAAAGGTTAAAGGCTCGCCGTCATATTCTCGAAGATATGTGATAATATCCTTTAGCTCCATATTATAGCTCCTCTATATCCTTGAATAAATCGAGCATAAATTTCGCCTCATCATCAGGCAGAACCTGAATAATCAGTCCTGCGTGAACAAGAGCATAGTCGCCGATTTTTACATCAACGATGCCTTTGTTGGCACTTACCCTGTTTCCGTCATAATCCAAAACGACATTGTCGCCGTTTATTTCTATTACCTTACCCGGTGCTGCAACACACATTTTTATTCCTCCAAGCTTGCTATGAATGCCTGACCTAAGGCAATACCGCCGTCTCCGCAAGGAACCAGCTCGTTTGTATATGCCTCAAAGCCGTTTTCGTTTAGCCTTTTCACAGCGTTCGATAAAATTATCTTGTTGTTAAATACACCGCCGCTCAGCGCAATTTGGTGTATATTATATTTTTTTGCGATATCGACTATCATATCAACAATCAGAATATGAAAGCCGAGTGCTAAATCCTCTGTCTTAACCTTGTCCTAGAGGCTCTTTATCTCGCGCAAAACCTCACTCGGATTTAGCGTAGGGGTCAGTCTGTATGCCTTTTTTGACTTATTGGCAATTCTTTCTAATGCCTG
>CALZMC010000162.1 GCA_945788455.1 uncultured Clostridia bacterium | reverse complement strand
CGTAAATATTTGTTAAAGCTCAAGTATTCCATAATAATTTCCAAATTCTGTTTTATTATAAATTGTACATTTTATATTGTATCATAATTTCTGTAATAAAAAAACATTAAAATGCATTTATATTATTGACTTAAAATTAATTGTGGTTTAAAATTGAATTAACTAATTTGAGGAATGTGATTTATGAAGGTATTAATTAGCTGTTTAGTCTGTCGATTTGTCCACTTTGTTCTACAAAAAATGGGCAGAGGCGCTACAACACTTCCGGGCAGAGTTGCCCTAAAGGTAAAAAGAAACATCTTATCCGATTTGTCGAAGAATGTTAAGGTTATTATCGTTACCGGCACTAACGGAAAAACCACCTCCTGCCGTATTATCGAGGAGGGCTTGAAGACTGCCGGAAAAACCTATTTTATTAACAAATCGGGCGCAAATCTTATTACGGGTATCACATCGTCATTCATTATGAATTCTACCGTTACAGGGAAGAATAAATATGAATATGCTATCGTTGAATGTGACGAAAACGCATTTAGAGAGGTGTCACGTTACATTAGGGCAGATGTTGTTTTGGTAACGAATGTTTTTCGTGATCAGCTTGACAGATACGGCGAGGTTACTCACACTCTTAATGCAATAAAGGAGTCGGTAAAGAACCTGCCAAATGCCACAATTTGTTTAGATGCCGACTGCTCTTTGACCTACTCTATGAGCAGAGAGATACCTAACAAAATTATTACTTTCGGCGTTAATACTCCATTCGAAAAGAATGCAAAGGCGCCCGAAATCAGCGATGCAAAATACTGCATTTTCTGTAAGAATGAATACGATTACACCTATCACACCTATGGCCATCTCGGTGGATTTGTATGTAAAAGCTGCGGTTACAGCAGACCTAATCCCGATTTTGCCGTAACAAGTGTTGAGGAGCTAAAGCAAAATCATTCTGTTGTTATTGCGTCATTTAACGGAAATAAAAATCTTGTTAAGGTCAATATCGGCGGTGCTTATAATGTTTATAATGCTATCGGCTGTGCAGCAGGCTTGTCTGCTCTCGGTATTGATGATGCAACTATTATTAAGGCGCTTGAGAGCTTTAACGGTGCCTTCGGCAGAATGGAGCAGTTTACATCGGGCGAAAACAAAATTAATGTTATTTTAGTAAAAAATCCTGCAGGCTTTAGCCAGACTATGAGCTTTTTAAAGTCTATTGACGATGACTTTACAATGATTTTGTCGCTTAACGATAATGCTGCTGACGGACGAGATATCAGTTGGATTTGGGACGTTGATTTTAACGGCATTTTTGAAAGGCCGAACGTTAAGGATATTTATGTTACGGGTAAGCGTTGCTATGATATGGCTATTCGTGTAAAATACGAGGGTGTCGGCGACAGAGAAATTAAGGTTATCGAAAATGAGGATTATAACAAGCTTGTCGATATTGCTACCTCACAGGGCAGAGATGTCTATATCGTGCCTACCTACACATCTATGATGGCTATGAGACCTACTATTGCAAAAAGATTAGGAGGTAAGGAATTTTGGGAATGATGATTAAAATTGCTCACTTGTATCCCGATATGCTTAATCTTTACGGCGATAGGGGAAATATTATTGCCCTGACTCAGAGAATGAGGGCGAGAGGAATTGATGTGTCGGTTGACCAAATCACTATGGGAAAGAGCTTTAATACCGATGATTACGATATTCTTTTTGTCGGCGGTGGTCAGGATTTTGAGCAGGACGTTCTTCTCGATGATTTAAAAAAGGGAAAGGATATAGAGATAAAAAGAGCTATCGAGAGCGGTAAGGTGTTTCTTGCCATCTGCGGTGGATACCAAATGCTCGGAAAGTATTATAAAACCTATGACGGAAAGATGCTCGAATATATGGGTGCTCTCGATTTTTACACCGAGGGCAAGGAGGAGCGTATGATAGGAAATTATGCCTTTAAAACCAAAGAGGGCATAGAAATTGTCGGCTTTGAAAACCATAGCGGAAGAACCTATCTCGGCAAGGGTGTGGAACCGCTCGGCACAATGATTAAGGGATACGGAAATAACGGCGAGGACGGTACAGAGGGTGTTAGATATAAAAACACATTCGGCACATATTCTCACGGTCCTATTCTTCCTAAGAATTCAAAATTTACCGACCTTCTAATCGAGCTTGCTCTAAAAAATAAGTACGGCGATGTTGAGCTTACACCTCTTGATGATACTCTTGAACAAAAGGCACAACAACAGGTTATGAATTTATATATAAAATAAATAGAAGAAATTTACAAAAAGGCTTGATTTTTCGAGCCTTTTTTGTTATAATGCTTTCGCGTTCGTAGAAATACAGCGAGTACGCACATAACGGGATTGAGCCATAGGTTATAAATAAGGCTCGTGCCAAGTCCGGTTATGGAGGTTTTAACCTAAAAGGAGGAAATTATTATGGCAAATGTAGTTTCAATGAAACAACTATTAGAAGCTGGTGTTCACTTCGGTCACCAAACAAGAAGATGGAATCCAAAAATGGCAGAGTACATCTTCACAGAGCGTAACGGCATCTACATCATCGACCTTCAAAAGACAGTAAAGAAGCTTGATGAGGCTTATATGTTCGTTCGTGATTTAGCAGCAGACGGCGGTTCAATCATCTTCGTTGGCACAAAGAAGCAGGCTCAGGATTCAGTTAAGGAAGAGGCTGAGCGTTGCGCAATGCCATACGTTAATGCAAGATGGCTTGGCGGTATGCTGACAAACTTTAAGACAATCCGCGGCAGAGTTGCTCGTCTTGCACAGCTAAAGAATATGAGAGAAGACGGCACATTCGACCTTCTACCAAAGAAGGAGGTTGTTGGTCTTGAGCTTGAGATTGAAAAGCTTGAGAAATATCTTGGCGGTATCACAGAGATGAAGAAGATTCCTAATGCTATGTTCATCGTTGACCCACGCAAGGAGAGAATTGCTGTATCAGAGGCTCTAAAGCTTGGTCTTCCAATCGTTGCTATCGTTGATACAAACTGTGATCCTGACGAAAT
>CALZMC010000161.1 GCA_945788455.1 uncultured Clostridia bacterium | reverse complement strand
CCGTAAAGGTCAAGCCCTCATATACGGCAACATCCTCGCCGATATTATTTCCGTTTGGAAGATAACCTAAAAGGCTTATAACAAAGCCTGCAAGTGTGTCATAATCTCCGTCAGGAAATTCAAAGTCAAGAACCTCGCCTGCGTCATCTATATCATACACACCGTCAAAAATATAGGTGTTATCGCCTATTCGTTCAAACAGCTCCTCCTCATCATCGTACTCATCGCTGATATTTCCGACAATGCTTTCGAGCACATCCTCGGTTGTGACAAGTCCGGCAGTTCCGCCGTATTCATCAACAACAATAGCCATCATTGTTCTCGCCTCGGTCATTTGGGCAAAAAGCTTTCCGCAGGCGATGGTTTCGGGAACGAACATAGGCTCTCTGATATAATCTGCAATTTTATCATCATCGGTTATTTTTTCGCCTACAAATTTTAGCAGGTCCTTAACGTAGATAATTCCGCAGATGTTATCTAAATCGTCCTTATATACAGGAATTCTTGACCTTCCCTCTTTAATCGAAATATTTACAACATCCTCGATTGAATCATTAATATCAACAGCGTCAATATCAGTTCTGTGAGTCATAATGTCGCCTGCATTCAAATCATCAAATTCGAATATGTTATAAATCATATCTCTTTGATTTTCATCAAGCTCGCCGACCTGCTCATCTCCCTCAACAAGCTGTTTTATTTCCTCTTCGGTTGAGCTTTCTTTTTTAAATAGCTTTCTAAGGCTCGGGCCCATTTAGGCATATCCCTCCAAAATAAATTTATTCAGCCTATTATATAATAAAATAAATTATTTGTAAAGAGTTGGAAATTGTGATATAATCAAGAAAATATTATTATGCTTATTTGGGATAAAATTATGCTTGAGCTATTGAGGGAAAAAATTAATATTTGGGATTATCTTGCAAAAAGCGAGAAGCCTATCGTCATTTACGGTATGGGCAACGGTGCCGATAAAATCATAGACACGCTTGAAAAATACGGTGCCAAGGTCAGCGACATTTTTGCAAGCGATGAATTCGTGAGAGGTCATAGCTTTAGAGGCTTTAAGGTTATGAAATACAGCGAAATTTGTGAAAAATATGACGATTTCAATATTGTTCTCGCATTCGCGTCTCATCTTGATAACGTGCTTGATAATATAAGAAAAATCAATAGCGAGCATACTGTTTTTGCACCTGACGTTCCTGTTGCGGGCGGTGGACTTTTTACTCTTGAATATATTAGGGAAAACAAAGAAAAATTTGACCTTGTATATAACAGTCTTGCAGATGAAGAAAGCAAGCGCGTTTTTCTCGATATACTCAATTTTAAGGTGTCGGGCAAGGTTGATTATCTGTTCAATTCAGTTGCAAAAGTAGCAGGAAAAAATGCAATTCCTTTTGTGAAAAGGACGAGGTTTATCGCGATTTATTAAAGCTCAAGAATGACGAAGTTATCGTTGATTTAGGCGCTTATGACGGCGATACAATCAGGGAATTCACAACATTCACGGGTGGAAAATACAAGAGAATTTATGCTCTTGAGCCTGATAAAAAGAACTTTTCAAAGTTAGAAAAAAGCACCTGTGAAATGGACAATATTCATATTTACAATATGGGTGCTTGGGACAAGAGGGATACACTTATTTTTGACAGTCAAAAAAGCAGAAACTCAAAGCTGTCAAGCAAGGGCGTGCCTATTGAGGTCAGCGATATTGACAGTCTTATTAACGATGATGTCACGATGATAAAAATGGATATTGAGGGCAGCGAGCTACACGCTATTGAGGGTGCAAAAATGACAATAAAAAAGCACCGTCCAAAGCTTTATATTTGTGCTTATCACAGAAATGAGGACTTGTTTTCGATACCGTTAAAGGTGCTTGAAATTGAGCCGAGCTACAAGGTTTATTTTAGGCACAGTCCGTATATTCCTGCGTGGGAGTCAAATTTTTATTTTACTGCTAAATAATAAAATCATTAAAATACGAGGTAAAAATGGTTTCTTTAATTTACGGAATAATCATAATATTTTCTACATTTTTAGGTGCCTTTGTCGGTCTTGGCGGTGGAGTTATCATAAAGCCGTTGCTTGACCTAATAGGCAGAGATACTGTTGATGTTGTAAATTTCATATCAACCTGTGCAGTATTTAGTATGAGCATCAGCTCATCAATTAAGCATATTAGAAACAAAACAAAAATCGACTTTAGGTTTGTAATTACCCTATCCATAGGTGCCGTAATCGGCGGAATTCTCGGCTCGGGTACATTTAATCTGTTAATCGAGCGATTTGACCTTGAGCTTTTAAAGGGTATTCAAGGGTTGATTTTAGGTCTGCTTTTGGTCGCATCGGTTATATATATTAACCTAAAGAACAAGAAAAGCTTTGACATAAAAAGTCCTGTCGGTATCGCATCAGTCGGCTTAATTCTCGGCTTTATAGCATCATTTTTAGGAGTTGGAGGCGGACCGATTAACGTTGCATTTTTGGTTTTGTTCTTCTCTATGACTATGAAGGAATCGGCTGTTTACAGTGTTATAATCATATTCTTCAGTCAGCTTTCAAAGCTCATTTCAATGGGTGTTAGTCAGTCTGTTCCACAGGTTAGTATAGTGACATTAGCAGTTGCAATCGTATGTGCCGTATTAGGCGGAATACTCGGTGCGTGGGCAAATAACCGTTCAAGCGAAAAGACGATTAAAGTTATATTTACTGTTATAATCAGCGCTTTGTCACTTGTCAACTTTTATAATGCGACTGTCGGTATAGTTAACTATATTTCTTAGGAAATATTGACTGAAAAAGAAATTTAACTTATAATATATGTGATGATTAAACTTGAGGAGCAAGGCTATGACATTTGCTTTTAGCACAATGCTGATTTTAGAGGTTATGATTGTATTTTCTTTTATCGTAACCTCGCTGTTTATGTTTATAACAAAGGACGAGCTTGTACATAAGATTTTCTTTGCGCTTGCAGTTATGCTTGGAATTTTGGTAACAGTTTTGAGTGCAACATCGCTTCCGCCGACAATGGTTCCCCAAATCGTTATG
>CALZMC010000160.1 GCA_945788455.1 uncultured Clostridia bacterium | reverse complement strand
TGACGCAGGACCCTGCATAGTTAAAAGAATATCCGGCTGCGGAGTAGGTACTGAATATCTCGCAGTTACTCCGTCAGGTGAATTATATCCCTGTCATCAGTTTGTTGGCGACGAAAAATTCCTTTTGGGTGATATATGGAATGGAATTACCAACGCAGATATACTGAAGCAATTTGAGGATTGTAATGTTTATTCTCGCAGGGAATGTAAGGACTGCTTTGCAAAGCTATACTGCTCAGGCGGCTGTGCCGCAAACGCATATCACACCACAGGCTCTGTTAACGGAGTATATGAATTCGGATGCGAGCTTCACAGAAAAAGAATAGAATGTGCAATAATGTTGAAGGTTGCAGAAGCAGAGGAACAGCTTAACATTGAATACTAAAAGACAGGCGCCGGCTTGAACATAAAATACGGCGTCTTTTCTTTTTTTGAAGTAATCAACAGCTCGTTAAAAAATAATTAATTATCAATAAATAATTAAACTTTAAGTTTTTTAATTGACAATTACAGGTAAAATAGTTTATTATACATATGGGATTATTTGTATAAATCTTTCGGAGGACTTTTCTATGAGCTGGAAAGAAATTTATCAAAGCAAGCTTGTCACTGCCCAAGAGGCTATTCGAGCAATTCACGATAACGACAAGGTTGTAACGGGTTTTGCCTGCGGCGAGCCCTTCGGAATTGAAAGAGCGCTTGTTGACAATTACAAAAACTACCGCAATGTAGAAATAATTAATATGTTGACATTGGGTGACTCTCCGTGGTGCAAGCCTGAAATGAAGGATCATTTTAAATTAAACTGTTTGTTTGCATCCCAAAGCAACAGAAAAGAGATTTCTAACGGTACCTGCGAGTTCACCACATCTCATTTTTATGAAATTCCCGATGTTATCAAAAACTATATTCGTCCTCGTGTCAGCATAGTAATGGTCTCCCCTCCCGACGAACACGGTTATGTTTCGTTCGGAACAACAGTTGATTATACGAGAGGCACAACCGATTACTGTGAGGTTGTTATTGCACAGGTAAACAAATATATGCCCCGAACCTTTGGCAACAGTATTAAGCATGTTAGGGATTTTACATATTTTGTTGAGATTGACGAGCCGCTTCCCGAGGTTAAAAGCGTTGACATAACCGATACGGAAATGGAAATCGGACGCTATTGTGCACAACTGATTAAGGACGGAGATTGTCTGCAGCTTGGGATAGGCAGTATTCCAAACGCTGTATGTGAGCAGCTTTGGGATAAAAAAGATTTAGGACTGCACAGCGAATTAGTAGGTGACGGCGTAGTTGACCTGCTTGAAGCTGGAATAATTAACAACAAGAAAAAGCAGACAAATAACGGAAGAACTGTTTTAGGGGCAGCACTCGGCTCTGAAAAGCTCAATAAATATATTGACAACAATCCCTCTGTTGAGCTTCATCCAATTGATTATGTTAATAATCCTATAGAAATTGCTAAAAACGACAATATGGTTTCTATAAACTCCTGTCTTCAGGTTGATCTGCTGGGTCAGGTTGTTTCCGACACTGTTGGATTAAATCAGTTCTCAGCCGTTGGCGGTCAGGTTGATTTCGTAAGAGGTGCAACAATGAGCAACGGCGGTAGGTCTATTATTGCAATGCCGTCGACTGCTAAGAAAGGACTGATTTCAAGAATTGTTCCGCTGATAACCGAGGGCAGTGCTGTTACAACACCGAGAAATGATGTTAACTATGTTGTTACCGAATACGGAATAGCACAGCTAAAAGGAAGAACGCTCAAAGAAAGAGCAAAATCATTGATTTCTATAGCTCATCCTAAGTTTAGACCTCACCTTGTTCTTGAATACAGAAAAAGGTTTAACGAGGACCCCTTTACCAAGGAAGAGATAAAGGAATATTTTGGCGAGGTAAAGCAACAGCTTAACGATGCAAAAGAGCATATTAAGGATGATGTTTTATCAATGCTTCCAATCGAAAAAAATTCAAAAGGAGAACAGAATGGGTAAATTTAAAAAAGAGCATTTTGGTATCGCAAGAAAAATCGTTTCAAATATGACGTCTGAAAGCTGGGAGGAAATCCCCCACGCTACAATGATTTATGAAGCAGATGTTACAGAGCTTTTTAAAGAATGTAAAAAGCTTAATGAAGGTTGCACAGATACGTCAAAAAAGATTACAATTAATACCGTAATGCTGAAAATAATCTGCGAGGGACTTAAGGCTGCGCCTAAAATGAACACTCATCTTGAGTTCAACAGAAGGCTTGTTCGCGGATGCCTCAAGTATTACGACCATATAGATATTTCCATGCCGATGATTTTGCCAAGCGGTGAAATGATGACAGTTAATTTGCACGATATGGGAAGCAAAACTCTTACTGAAATGACAGAGGCAATTAACGATACTGCTAAAAGAGCTAAAAATTCAGATATGAACGAGGTAATGTATGAGGTTTCGCTTGACAATACTCTTAACGGTCTTAAAAAGGGTAAAATTATGCAGGCAATAAACAGGCTTTACGGTTCAAAAACAGGTAAGCACAAGGTTAAGACATTGACCGGTCAGGCAAAAAAGGAATATTATTCAATACCTGTTACCGAAAGACTTACAAAGCACGACATTGAACAGGGCACAACTACAATTTCAAATCTCGGTTCAATATACAGAGAGCAAAAGGGCTTCTGTGCACTGCTTGAAATTATTCCTCCTCAAACTACTGCTTTTGCAATTAATGCGGCACAAAAGAGAGCAACGGTAGTTACAGATGAAAACGGCCGTGATAAGATTGAAGTAAGACTTATTCTCCCCATTACAATCGCAATTGACCACAGAGCTCTTGATTACGGTGATGTAGTTCCCTGTTTCAAGAAATTTGATGAAATTTTTGAAAACCCATCTGTTATTCAAGAATGGAAATAATAATTGTTGCAAATCCCGTATTACATCTGTACTGCGGGATTTTCGCATTAAAAATGCTAAAATTAACACTTGCAATATCAACAAATTAGTGTTAATATATTTTAGCAGTATGCAGGTATGGTGAAATTGGCAAACACGCTAGATTTAGGTAGCGATACCTCGGT
>CALZMC010000159.1 GCA_945788455.1 uncultured Clostridia bacterium | reverse complement strand
GCAAGGAAATCATAAAATCAGGCGGCGAAATCAGTCGTGCTGAGGACACCGTAACAAGAATTAACAAGGCATTCGGCAAAAGCTGTCAGGTGTTTGCGCTCCCCTCATTTATTATCGCTCAATGCGAGGGCGAGACTGAAATGAGACGAATTGAAAGAGAGGACACCGACCTAAACAGACTATCTAACCTAAACACATTATCTCGAAAAATCTGTAAGGACAAAAATATTAACACAAAAATCAGCAGTAACAGCATATACTCTCAATTCATTCTATTAATTTTCAGCTGTATTGCCACAAGCTCATTTAGTATATTTTTCGGTGGCGGTATTAAAGACGCGATAACATCATTTTTCATTGCAGGGATAATAACATATCTCGACCTTCAACACCTGAAAATCCCTCTGTTTACCGACAATTTAATATGTGCATTTTTATCAACAATCCTTGCATATATTCCGCTGAAGCTTGGGCTATTCATTAATCCCGACAAGGTTATTATAGGAACAATTATGCTTCTCGTTCCGGGACTTACTATCGTTAGCTCAATTAGAGATATGATGAGCGGAGACCTTATCGCAGGAATATTCGAGCTGATAAATGCTATTATGTCGGCATTTGGAATTGCACTCGGTGTTGCAGGCGGAATTGCGGTGATAAATTGGATTTAATAATACAAATAATCAGCTGTGTTTTTGGAACATTTGCGTTCGCTGTAACAATGAAGGCGCCGAAAAAATCGCTGATTTTTATATCTGTCGGTGCATTGATTTCAACAAGCATTGAGCGAATACTGTCGAGATATACTGATGATTTTTTTACATGCTTTATTGCTATGCTGGTGCTATCTCTTTACTGCGAAATCATAGCGAGAATAATAAAGGAGCCGACTACAATAACCCTCGTACCGTCAACGATACCACTCCTGCCGGGAAGTGCGATATATTACACTATGCTATCACTGATAAACAGTGATATGGCAGGAGCAAAAAGCTACGGCAAGTCAACAATTTTAACAGGACTCGGCATAGCATTAGGCGCTGTAATCAGCTCTACAATTATCAAAGCAATTTATAAAATCAGAAATATCAATGCCTAGTGTCGTCATCAAAGCACTCACAAAAGCGAGCGGCAAAGGCAGCCTCCTCGCCACCTGCATAAAGATGGCTTATATCTCCGAACTGCTGACATCTAAATGTGGCAATCCCCTTTTCCCTCTCCTCTGTAATCAGGGTTGTAACCGAGGTCGGAAGTGCTACAAAATTATGCAAAAGAACTATTGGAGAAATCTCCAAAATGTGAGAAAGAATAATACACTCAACACCGAAATGACAAAACAGCACGACTGTATCGTGATTAGAATTTTTTACATTAAAAATTCTGCCGTTATGCTCATAGCCGTATTTTGACAAGAGCACATCAATACCGTCACAAACCTTTTTATACTCGCTTTTTACGTTGGTAGCTTTCATCTGCTTTGCGTCAAGCCAAGCATCATTAGAAAAATACTTGTCCTCTTTAGTCCATTTGCTCGGAAGAAAATCCCAGCACTGCTTTATCTTTATGCCGTCAAGCACCTTTCCTCTAAACTCGCACAACCAATCAAGCTCGGTTGCTTCTCTGCCGAGCTTTTTTAGAGTTAACGATGCCGTATCCTTTGCCCTACCGAGAGGAGAGCAATAAAAATCCTTAACATCAAGCTTCGTAATTCTGTCTGACAAAAGCTCTGCCTCACGCCAGCCCTTTTCTGTCAGGCTGTCGATAGCGTAATCGGGGTCGCCGTGTCTTATAATAATAAGTTTCATATCATCACCAAAATAAATTTATAGCTAAATTATATCACAATATATTCGACTTATCAAATTTAAAAAATAAAAATTTGTATTGCAATAGAATGGTTTTAAATATATAATAATAGTGACTATGTATAAGTGACTATGTATAAAGGAGAAAAGCTATGAAGGTTAGAATTCCAAAGCACAGAGAATTTTTGATTAAATTTGAGGACGGTTATCCGCTTGAGGCAGAGGCTTGGGAGGCTCTAAATCAAATCGTTAAGGATTATTCTGTCGACGGAAAGAGCGTTTACACCGAGACCTTTATCGAGGACAACGAGGATAAGGTTAAGGCTCTTCAGGAAAAATACGAATTTACATACGAAATTATTGAAAAATAAGGGTTAACTATGAACAATAAAAAGGCATACGTTGTATCTACCGCACATCTTGATACTGTGTGGAGATGGGATTTAGCAAAGACAATTAAAGAGTTTTTGCCAAACACTTTGAAAGATAATTTTGAGCTTATCGAAAGATATCCGAGATATAAATTCAATTTTGAAGGTGCCTTTAGATATGAGCTTATCGAAAAGTTCTATCCAAAGGGATTTGAAAAAATAAAGAACTATATCGACAGGGACAAATGGTGTGTTTCGGGTACTGCCTATGAGAACGGAGATGTTAACATTCCGTCTCCCGAGGCACTAATAAGAAACATCTACTACGGCGACAGATACTTTAAGGAGAAGTTCGGCAAAACCTCAAAGGACCTATTTCTGCCGGACTGCTTTGGCTTTGGTTGGGCAATGCCGTCTGTTGCAAGTCATTGCTCACTTAACGGCTTTACAACCCAAAAGCTGTCATGGGGCTCTGCATACGGACTGCCGTTTGACCTGGGCAAATTTGTCGGTCCTGACGGTAATTCAATATTCTGCTGTCTTAATGCAAAATCATACAGATACAAGTTTTCGGGAGATGTCAGAGCTGATTTGAGCATCATCAACAATATTGCCGAAAACTATCAAACCTCCTCTCTTCCCTGGACCAATCATCTATACGGTACAGGCGACTGGGGCGGTGCGCCTACTGAGGAAAGTGCAAGGTCAGTTGACCTTAGTGTAAAGAAAAATAATAACAATGATTTTGAGGTCATCTCTGCAAGAAGTGATGAGATATTTCAGGATATTGAGGCATTGAGTGAAGAAGAAAAGAGCAAGCTGCCCCAATGGAACGGCGAGCTTCTTATGACGTCACACGGCGCAGGCTGTTACACCTCAAGATGTATGAGCAAAAGGCTTAACAGACAATTTGAGCAATTAGCCGTAAATACT
>CALZMC010000158.1 GCA_945788455.1 uncultured Clostridia bacterium | reverse complement strand
TTATATGACAAGGTTGAAACTATCGCTCGTGAGATTTACGGTGCTGACGGCGTTGATTACACAAAGGAAGCTAAAAAGTCAATTGATGAATTTATTGCTCTCGGTGCTGACAAAATTCCTGTTTGTATGGCAAAGACACAGTACAGCCTTAGCGATAATCCAACTGCACTTGGCAGACCGAAGAACTTTAGAATTACCGTTTCTTCTGCAAGTCTGTCAAACGGCGCAGGATTTATCGTACTTCAAACAGGCTCGATTATGACGATGCCGGGACTATCAAAATCTCCTGCAGCATTTAAAATTGATGTTGACGAGAACGGTAACACAGTAGGTCTTTTCTAATGAAGGAATATATTACTAATTCTTATGATGAAACCGTATCACTTGCCGAAGATATAGCAAAAGGGCTAAAAAAAGGAAGTGTAATTGCCTTTATCGGAGGTCTCGGTATGGGCAAGACGGCCTTTACGACAGGTCTTGCAAGAGGCCTCGGTATTGATGCCGATGTTTCATCTCCGACCTTTGCGATTTGCAATACCTATATTGGCGATGAAAATACTTTGTATCATTTTGATATGTATCGTGTTGAGGGTTGGGATGACTTGTATTCAACAGGCTTTTTTGACTTTCTTGATACTGACGCGTATATGTCTGTTGAGTGGAGCGAAAATATTTACGGCGCTTTGCCTGATGATGCGGTAATTGTCGAGATAAAAAAGCTTGATGATAATTCAAGACAGTTTAAGATTTATAAAAAATTTGAGGAAGAATAATGCTATTATCTATTGATGCATCAGCAGTTACAGCATCTGTTGCTTTAACCGATAATGATTGTGTTATTAAAAGTGAATTTGTTAATGCAGGTCTGACTCACAGCGAAACACTTTTGCCTATGGTTAAGAGAGTTATGGAGGGGCATAGCTTTAGTGAGCTTGATGCTATTGCTGTTACTGCCGGTCCGGGCTCTTTTACAGGTGTAAGAATCGGTATTGCTACCGTAAAGGGTATTGCGTTTAATGACAATATTCCTTGTATCAGCGTATCAACACTTGAGGCTATCGCACATAATTTTGTTGATGAAAATTGTATCGTGTGTGCCGTAATGGATGCGAGAAGAATGCAGTTTTATAATGCACTGTTTAAGGTTGAAAACGGCAAAGTCCAAAGACTATGTGACGACAGGGCAATTTCTATTGAAGATTTAAGAAAAGAGCTTAGTGCTCTTGATAATGTCGTTATAGCAGGAGATGGCGCAAGGCTATGCTTTGACAACATTAATCTTGATAATGTAAAAATTGCCGATGATGACAAAATTTATCAAAATGCAGTTAGCGTTTCACTTTGCTCAAACGGTAAGCCTACTGTTTCGGCAAAGGAATTAATGCCGATATATTTAAGATTAAGTCAGGCTGAAAGAGAATTAAAGCTAAAAAAAGAAATTAAGGGAGAAGAATTATGATTGCTATCGGTAGTGACCACGCAGGATTTCCGCTAAAAGAGGAAATAAAAAAATATTTAGACGAGAATAAGATTGATTATATTGATGTAGGATGCTATTCGCCCGAACGTTTTGACTATGCTATTTCTGCCCAAAAGGCTTGTGATAAGGTAGTAGCAGGGGAGTGCGATAAAGCAATTCTTTGTTGCGGTACAGGTGTTGGTATCTCAATGGCTGCAAACAAGGTTAAAGGAATTCGTGCTTGCTGCTGCAGTGATTATTTCAGCGCAAAATATACTCGCGCTCATAATGATGCAAATGTTCTTTGTATGGGCGACAGAGTTGTCGGCGCAGGACTTGCTTGTGAAATGGTTGACGTCTTTCTAAATACAGAGTTTGAGGGCGGACGTCACGCAACAAGAGTTGAGCAGATTATGGCTATCGAAAAAGGCGAAAAGCTATATTGATTTTTTAAATTATTGTTGCTATAAAAAAATAACTCCACTATGTTAATCATAGTGGAGCTTTCTTTTGCGTATGAATGAGTTAATTTTCAGCCTCGTCTGCGTAATAATCGTCCATTGTTACATTTTCTTTTTCAAGAACGCCTTGATACTTGTCTTGATAGTAATTCTCTTGAACAATGTTGTATGTGCCGTCAGGCTTAATGTTGATTAGTGTGCAGCCTCTTTGATTGCCGTAGCTCTTAATGTTGCTGTATGCAAGGTAGTCGATAGAGTTGCCGTATGTCATTTGAATACCCTTGTATTTGAGCGAAATGTTATTAAGGTGGTCGTGTCCGAAGAACATTCCGTCAGTTGAGCCAAGCTCGATGCACTTATCAACAAGACCGTTGTTATAATTGCTTGAGTAAACAACAGCCTTATGCTCGCCTGCCTTACCGAACATATATTTTGTGTTTTCGGTATCATTAAATCCGTTTTCGCTGTATTCGTTATAAGCATCTCTCATTTCGATAACAGGAATATGGAAGAACAAAAAGCTCTTTGGTGTAGCACCGTAGTTTTCCTCGGTTTGAGCATTAATTTGGTTTTCATACCATTCAATTTGATTTTTATGAATGCAGTCATATTTCCAAAAGATTCCGAAATAATCGTTATCTATGTATGAGTGAGAGTCGAGCATTACAAGACTTCTTGTGATTTTTCCAAAGGTATTCTTTACTTTAATAACATAGTTTCCAACGCCGTCAACATCCTCAGGTCCTGTTTGGAAAAGACAGTGAGGATATTTTTCCTTGTCGCTGTAAACCTTGCCAATTGAATCTCTGCTAAAGTATGAGTAAATTTCAGTATCGTGATTACCGAATACAGGCGCCCAATATACGCCGAGCTGTTCCATTAGTGATGCAAAGGTTTCTGCCTCTGTTTTATTGTTGAATGTTCCGGCTGCATACGGAACGGGAAATGCAATATCTCCTGTAACAACAACTAAATCGGGCTTTTCCTCACTTATCATAGCAGCCACAGCATTGATTGCCATTCTGTCTTTTTTTGTGCTTAAAAATCCTGAACCAATGTGAATATCGGTTAACTGCATTACCTTTAAATCCTCATCGGTAGTAAAGGTGTAACAGCCCGTATCATCAAGAGTTGGAATAATCTGTTCTTCATAAAAAACAGGATTTATTGTTTCAATAAGCTTTTTATTATTATTAACTGTTATAATG
>CALZMC010000157.1 GCA_945788455.1 uncultured Clostridia bacterium | reverse complement strand
TCCTGCAGAAGAGGCTGAGGCTACTGAGGACGCAGAATAATTTTAATAATATAAACTCAATAGGAGGACAAAATAATGGCATTTACAGCTCAAGATGTTAAGGCGCTTCGTGAAAAGACAGGCGTTGGTATGATGGAGTGTAAGAAGGCTCTTGTAGAAGCTGACGGCGATATGGACAAGGCAATTGACTTTCTAAGAGAAAGAGGCCTTGCTGCTGCACAGAAGAAGGCTACAAGAATTGCTGCAGAGGGTGTTGTACTACCTTATTATGATGCAGAAGCTAAGAAGGGTGTTGTTGTTGAGGTTAACTCAGAGACAGACTTCGTTGCTAAGAATGAAAAGTTTATGGATTTCGTAACAGGCGTTGCAAAGACAATTATTGCTACAAATCCTGCTGATGTTGAGGCTCTATGTGCTGCTGAATTTGACGGCACAGGCAGAACAGTTACAGAAACTCTAAACGACTTAGTTCTTGCTATCGGCGAGAATATGAAGGTTCGCCGTTTTGAGAGAATGGATGGCATTGTTTCAACATACATCCACGGTGGCGGTGCAGTTGGCGTTATGATCGGCTTTGATGTAGCTGACGAGTCAAAGGCTGCTACTCCTGAGTTTGATGCTATGGGTAAGAACGTAGCTATGCAGATTGCTGCTATGAACCCAAGCTATCTTGACGAGGCTTCAGTTCCTGCTGATGTTGTTGAGCATGAGAAGAATATCCTTGCTGCTCAAATGAAGGAAGATCCAAAGATGGCTAACAAGCCTGAGCAGGTTCTTGTTAAGATTGCTGAAGGCAAGATGGGCAAGTACTACAAGGAGAATTGCTTAGTTGAGCAGGAGTTCGTTCGCGGCGACTTATTCCAAGGCTCAGTTAAGGGCTATATCGACAGCGTAGCTAAGGCTCTCGGCACAGAGATTAAGGCAACAGGCTTCATCCGTATGATGAAGGGCGACGGCCTTGAGAAGAGAGAAGAAAACTTTGCTGAAGAAATCGCAAAGCAAATCAACGGCTAATTAAATATCAACCTACTATTACGGCTCCCCTTTTATGCAATAAAGGGGAGCTGTCGCATTTTATATGCGACTGAGGGGATAAATTTTATTCTAATATTTTATATAAGCTATCAGTTTTGCTTTATTCAAAGCTGAGGGATTGTGATCAGGCATCAACCTGCTCTTTTTCTTGTGCTATTTATATTTGTATGCTATAATTTTTGTCGGTGATATTATGACATTGAGTGAAAAAATTTATAATGCTGTAAAGAAAATACCTTATGGCAGGGTTGCTACCTATGGCCAAATTGCAACAATCTGTGGAAACCCGTATTACGCCCGTGCTGTCGGTAATGCACTGCATAAAAACCCAAATCCCGATGAAATTCCGTGCTTTCGTGTTGTGAACAGTAGGGGAGAGCTGACAAAAAGCTTTGCCTTTGGAGGACTTAATGCTCAGGCAGAGCTACTGCGAGCAGAGGGTGTTGAGGTTATTGACGGCAGGGTTGACCTAAAGAAATATCAATGGCGCGGTTAATCTAAACCTAATTACTTGAAAGATAGGCAGATGTATGCTATTATAATTTTGTAATTTCTAAATTTTGGAGAGAAAATGATGGGTAAAAATAATATTATTTCAAAGGCAAAGTCATACGTTGTTGATTTTTTTAATCACTGGAACGAGCCTTACGAGGGACGATATATTCCTAATAAAGAGGTTGTTGCATACGGCTTTGGCGGTATGGGTGTTCACCTCGCAACAGTCGTTATCAGCGCAGTAGGTCTATCTGCGTCTAACCTGTTAGTCGGCTCTTGTATCGGGCTGAAGCCTACACATCTTCAAATTATGCTTGTAATAGCGAATATTATCGGCATTTCGTTTACACTTTTCCGTTCCTATGCGATGGATAATATAAAATCCTCAATGGGTAAATTCCGTCCGTTTTTAAAATGGATGGGTATTCCGAGTGTTCTTGCGGCGTGTATTTTTGTGTGGATGCCGTATGAGATAATGACCTATAACCAAAAGGCGTTTACCGTTCTTGTGCTGTATCTTGTTATTAACATTTTCAGCCCGTTTTATACCGACTCGTTCGGTATGCTTATTCAGGTTATGTCGCCTGACTCGGATGAGAGAACAGACGTAATGTCAATCTCTCAAATTATCTATTCATTTGCTCCTACCGTAACAAACCTTGCAATTCCGTTTCTTGCAAGTCTTACGGGCGGACTTACCGATATGCGAACATATCGAATTATCTATCCGCTTATGTCTGTGCTTGGCTTGTTCCTTGCATTTCCTGTATATAAATATACAAACGAGCGTATTATCAAGCCTAAGTCGAAGGAAAATGAAATTCGATTTTTTGACGCAATCCGTTCTATTGCAAAAAACAAATATTTTTGGATTACAAATGTTGCAGGCTGGCTTGGCTTTCTTGAAATGTCATATTATGGTATTCTTCAGTGGTCATTCGTTTATGCATTCCCCGAAAAAGAAAAGCTTCTCGGTGTTGCGAACACAATTATCGGCAACGGTGCCCTGTGGGCTATGATTGCCGCACCGTTCCTTATTAGAAAGATAGGAAAAAGACGATTGCTTATCTCGTGTAATATTACTAATATTGTGCTTTTGGCATTCCTTCTGTTTTCTTATCACAACATCTATCTCGTTATTGCAGTTTTCTATATTAACAACTTTGTTCTCGTTCTCGGTAATATTTATAACCCCGGTATTCAGGCAGATATGCGTGATTATCAACAGTATATTACAGGCGAGAGAATTGACGGAATGTTCGGTGTTGTTGGCTTGATAGGAACATTTATCAGCTATTTTACAGGCTTTGTTCTGCCGTATTTACAGGAGCGTTGCGGTCTAAAGGATGATTACAATGTTCTATATGATGCATCAATTCGTGATAATTTGTTTAAGACCATGATTATCGCTTCGGTTGTCGGCGCAACACTAAATGTTATTCCTTTCTTCTTCTATGACTTGTCAGAAAAGAAACACAGAGGCATTACATATGTTCTTCGCATTCGTGCAATGTTTGATGATTACAGCGCTGACTGTCTTGATGATGATATGCTTGTCAGAACAATGAAAATTATTGACGACATCAAGCTTGCCGAAAATGCACAGCCTGTCC
>CALZMC010000156.1 GCA_945788455.1 uncultured Clostridia bacterium | reverse complement strand
GAACGTGCCAATGAGGCTATAAGAAACGGCGATTTTAGACCTCAAAGCCTTATTATGAAAAGCAACGTTAAGGTTGTATGTACAACCGATGACCCTGTTGACAGCCTTGAATATCACAAGCTACTGGGGAAGGTTGACGGCTTTGACTGCAAGGTTTTGCCGTCATTTAGACCTGACAGGGCGCTCAATGCACATCTTGACGGCTTTGCCGATTATATAAAGGAGCTTGGCAGAGTTGCGGGTGTTGAAATTAAAACGTACAAGGATGTTATCACGGCACTGCTAAAGAGAGTTGATTATTTTGACAGCGTTGGCTGTAAGGTATCGGACCAGGCGTTCGATTATCCGCCGTATGCTATTGCAAGTGATGATGAAATTAACGATATTTTTGCTCGTGCTATGAATAATGAAAAAATCAGCCTCGCCGATTGTGACAAGTACAGAACTCCTATTCTAATCGCCCTCGGCGAAAAATATCACGAGCTTGGCTGGGCTATGGAAATTCATATCGGTGCTATGAGAAATAATAATACGCTTATGTTCAATAGACTCGGTGCCGACACAGGCTTTGACTCGGTCGGCGATGCAGAAATTGCACAACCGCTGTCAAGATTTCTTGATGCACTTAATGTTAATGACAGGCTACCGAAGACGATTTTGTTTAACCTTAACGATAAGGATAATACTGTTCTTGGAACAATGCTCGGCAATTTTCAAAGTGCAGATGCTGACAGCAAAATTCAGTTCGGTCCTGCGTGGTGGTTCCTTGACACAATGGACGGAATGACTAATCAAATGAAAACACTTGGAAACCTTGGTGTTCTCGGTAAGTTTATCGGTATGGAAACCGACTCCCGTTCGTTTACCTCTTACGGCAGACACGAGTATTTTAGACGAATTATGTGTGCCTTAATCGGTAAATGGGTTGAGGACGGCTGGTATGCCTATGACGAGGATATTTTAAAGGAAATCGTTCAGGGCATCAGCTATAATAACGCAATAAAATATTTTGATTTTAAATAATGGAGGCATAAATATGGACTTAAATCTAAGACCGAAAGAGGAATGTATGTTTGACGAAATCTCTCTTGGAGAGATTATGCTGAGGCTTGATCCCGGCGAGGGCAGAATTAAGACTGCCCGTTCATTTAGAGCTTGGGAAGGCGGAGGAGAATATAATGTTGCAAGAGGACTTCGCAGATGCTTCGGCTTAAAGACAAGTGTTGTTACTGCATTCGCAGAAAATGAAATCGGCTATCTCATGGAGGATTTAATTCTTCAGGGTGGCGTTGATACATCACTCATTAAGTGGATGCCTTATGACGGTATCGGCAGAAATGTAAGAAACGGAATTAACTTTACAGAGCGCGGATTTGGTATTCGCGGTGCTGTCGGCGCATCTGACAGAGGAAATACTGCAGCATCAAAGCTAAAGCCGGGCGATATTGACTGGGATTACATTTTCGGTATACTCGGTGTTCGTTGGCTGCACACAGGCGGTATCTATGCTGCATTGAGCGAGACTGCTTGTGAGGTTGTTATCGAGGCTGTAAAAAAGGCTAAGGAATACGGCACAATCGTATCTTATGACCTAAACTACCGTCCGTCTCTTTGGAAGGGTATCGGCGGTCAGGCTAAGGCTCAGGAGGTTAATAAGGAGATTGCAAAGTATGTTGACGTTATGATTGGTAACGAGGAGGACTTTACTGCTTCTCTCGGCTTCGAGGTTGAGGGCAACGATGCCGACCTAAAGGAGCTGAATATAGACGGCTACTACAAGATGATTGAAACCGTAACAAAGGCTTATCCAAACTTTAAGGTTATCGCTACAACTCTTCGTACAGTTAAGACTGCTACCGTTAACGACTGGAAGGCTATCTGCTGGGCTGACGGAAAAATCTATAACTCACTCGAATATCCGGGCCTTGAAATTCTTGACAGAGTCGGTGGCGGCGACAGCTTTGCATCAGGCTTGATTTATGGTCTTATGACTTATCAGGACGCACAAAAGGCAGTAAATTACGGCGTTGTTCACGGCGCGCTTGCTATGACTACTCCCGGAGATACCTCTATGGCATCACTCAAGGAAGTAGAAGCTAAGGTTAACGGTGCCGGTGCAAGAGTACAAAGATAATAAAAAATCTTGAGGCGTGCAACCTTGAGTGATGCCACGAGCGTCCAAATCTTTGATTTGGTAGAAACAGTCCAGTGGACTGTTTCGCAACGGAGTGGATGGAATTTGCGTATCGTTTAGAACAAAGCTCGGCTCACAAAGGTGCAGGAGCAAGAGTACAAAGATAATTATGGCGTCTTTTTCCGTTTGGCGTCGTTATAGGCTTAATTTAACTCGGTCACATACACAAAGTATGCTCCCTTCGATTAAATTAATCCAAAGCCTTGCCAAGCGAAAAAATACACTCATAATGAATAATTTTGGTTCAAGAGGACAACGGTAATTATGGCGTCTTTTTCCGTTTGGCGAATTCTTGATAATATACAATGTGCATAAATATCCGTCCCTACAATTATTGAAGATTTATATGTTTATTAGGGGACGGGATTCGGTTAGGAGATGTCGCGAAGTGACAGAGGGATTGTTACAACCCCTCCGAGTGCCTAACGGCAACCCATCTCCTCTTGCACAGGGGAGGCTCAAATCGGTAAATAAAAAATTATATAGGAGAGAAAATTATGTCTAATAAAATTGAAACTTTAGCAAAAATTCAAGAGGTTGGTATTGTTGCTGTTGTTCGTGCAACATCTATTGAGCAGGCAGAAAAAATTACAGATGCCTGTATTGCAGGAGGTGTTGCCGCTATCGAGCTTACATTTACCGTTCCTCACGCTGACAAGCTAATCGAGGCTATGAAGGCAAAGTATAATTCAGGCGAAATCATCATCGGCGCAGGTACGGTTATGGACGCTGCTACTGCCCGTATCGCTATTCTTGCAGGTGCTGAATATATCGTATCTCCGTACTTTGACCCTGAGACAGTAAGAACATGTAATCGTTACGGTGTTCCGTCAATGCCCGGTATTTATACTCCTACTGAGGCTGTTCAGGCTATGGAATGCGGTGCAGATGTTCTAAAGGTATTTCCCGGCGACATTGCAGGTCCTGCTTTCATTAAGGATATTCACGGTCCTATTCCTAACGCAGTTAT
>CALZMC010000155.1 GCA_945788455.1 uncultured Clostridia bacterium | reverse complement strand
AGACAATGCCCGAGTTCACAAGCCTGCTGACAAAATTCTCAAACCCCGTGCTCGGCGTACTCGCAGGTACCGTTCTTACTGCGGCAATCCAAAGTTCATCGGCATCAGTCGGTATCCTTCAGGCGCTGTCAACAACAGGTTCAATTACCGTTGCCGCTGCATTCCCTATCATTTTAGGTCAAAATATCGGCTCCTGCGTTCCTGTATTACTTTCTTCAATTGGCACCAGCAAGAATGCAAAGCGAACAGCCGGTGTATATCTCGTATTCAGCGTTATCGGTGTTGTTGTCGCAATGGGACTGTTTTACGGTCTTAACGCAGTATTCGGTCTTCCGTTCATTAACAAGACCGTTAACCCTGTATCTATCGCTGTTATTCACACTGCATTTAATGTGTTCGCGACAATTATCCTGTTCCCGTTCGGCAAGCAGTTAGAAAAGCTGATGTGCTTCATCATCAAGGACGACAAAAAAGAAACACAGGAAAATAATTCTGCACTCGTTGAGGAACGTTTCCTTCTTTCTCCTGCATACGCTATCGACAAGATTAAGGAAAGATGTGACGAGATGGCTCTTCTCGCAAAGAAGAACATCTTTCTGTCGCTCGATTTCATAAAAACATACAGCTCATCAAAGGATGAGAAAATTAAGAATAACGAAAAGAAGCTCGATGCCTTTGAGGACGAGCTTGAAACATACCTCGTAAAAATCAGCGCAATGGAGCTATCTGTTGACGATTCAATGAGGTTAAGTAAATTAAGTCACGCAATCGGTAACTTTGAACGTATCGGCGACTATGGTGTAAATATTCTAAAGACAAAGAGAAAAATGCACGAAAAGGGTATCCATTTCAGCGACCACGCAAATAAGGAGCTTGACGTTATGGCTGCCGCAGTTAAGGAGATTATCGAAAATTCCACAACTGCATTTATCGCTGACGATATTGAGCTTGCCCAAACTATTGAGCCTTTAGAGCAGGTTATCAACAACCTAAAGGCAGAGCTTCGCGCAAAGCACGAAAAAAGAATGGCTGAAAATGAGTGCAGTATCGAAAACGGAATGCTGTTCTTCGATATAGTAAACTCATTCGAGCGTATCGCCGACCACTGCTCAAATCTTGCAGTATGCATCATTGAGCTGTCACAGGGTAGCTATCAAACTCACAGCTATCTCAAGTCGGTTAAAAAGTCGGGAAATGCAACATTTATGCAAAGCTTTGAGACATATTTGAAAAAATATGAGCTAAAGGATTATTAATCCCGAATGTAAAATTTTTAAAAATATGTTGAAAAATGAGCAGTTATAGTTTATTATATAAATGTTAGAGATTAATTATAAGGGAGAATTTATATGAAACAGAAATCCGGTCTCAGTAAATTAAATGCTTTTTTGGCAGTAGTTCTTGTTATTTGCATTTGTGCAACAGCATTCGTTATCAGCAAATATCCAAAAATTGAAGCCGCAACCGAAACCGGCGCAGTTGAGGATGTCAGCGTTCTTGAAACATCATTCGAGCCTAATACATACGGCGGTGTTGAGTTCAAGTCTGTTGAGGATGTTGTAAAGTATTACAATGAATGCTACAACTACACAAAGACACTTACTGCTACATACGATGAAAACGGCGAGACAAAGACTTATTATAAATTACTCGGCGATGAAAACCTAAGTGTTCACGACCTACTCGTTGAGGGCAAGTCAAACGATATGATTAACGGTCTTGTTCCTACAATCGTTGGCGGTCTTTTCAAGGGTGGCGTTAAGGGCCTTTCTCCATCAGATAACAGAGACCCTAACATTGACACAAGAGATAACGGTAAGATTGACCTAAGAACATCACTTCTGACAGTTGATGACGTTCTTGATTGCAACGTTGTTGACAACGGCGATGGCACAATCAACATCACAATTCAGCCAAAAGAGTCTATCCTCGCAATGCCGGGTGCAGACCCACAGGGTAGATTCTTCAATGTACTTGGCGATATTTCTTCAGTAGTTAACTCAATCTCTGTTTTGTCTTTCTCACAGGGTACTATTGATGAAAACTTTGTAGTTGCATACAGAGGCGGTACAGGTACCGTTACTATCGACACAAAGACAAAGGAAGTTATTGCAGGCGATTTCAAAATGGAGGTTCACATTGATGTATCTCACGCAAATGTTGCTGTCCTAAAGGATAAGAAGGCTGCGCTTGACATCACATATACAAACCACTACCCTGCATCTGACGAATACCTATTGAACACAAAGGGTCTCACAAGAAAATAATCATTAAAACGGTTTTAAGGAACTCTCAATCGAGAGTTCCTTATTTAATGCATATATATTTATTATAACGGTATTATTAATTTAACTATGATAGAAAAAAGATTTAACGACTTATACAATCGTGCTTTTGAAAAGCATTGCAATACATTTAGCGAATTTTTGAATTTAGACGAGCAAAGCACCCTTAACGTCACATATCTGCCTTGTGTTAAATTTGGCGGATATGATATGGCTGAAAGGATTGTGGCAGGGTTTGGAGAGGATATATGTAAGGAGGATTTTCCTATATCCATACTCAAAATTGAGCCTGTTAACCAAAAATTTGCCGATAAGCTGACGCACCGTGACTTTCTCGGAAGCCTTATGAATTTAGGCATAAAACGAGAAATGCTCGGCGACATACTCATTCTTGACAATGTCGGCTATCTCTTTTGCCTTGAGCAAATTAAGGACTACATAATCGACAGCCTCGACAGAATTAAGCATACGACCGTTAAGGCGGGCGAAATATCCTCTCTGCCCGAAATCGCACTCGTTAAACCCGAGCCGAGCGAGATACTTGTGTCGTCAACGAGGCTTGACGTTGTAATCAGTGGGATATATAAGCTGTCGCGAAGTGAGGCGTCAAGGCTGTTTTTCGGTGGCAAGGTGTTTGTCAATTCCCGCCTGTGCGAGAATACATCATATATGCTAAAGGACAACGACCTTATTTCTGTTCGAGGCTTTGGCAGATTTGAATATCTCGGTCAAGTCAGAAAAACAAAAAAGGATAGACTTGTTGTTCAGGTTTTGATATATAAATAAAAGCTCCCATTGGGAGATTTTATTTTTTCGAGTGTTTTTTCAAAAGCTTTTTTCGGGCGGATAATATCCGCCCCTACGGTTATTAAATAAATACATTATTTTTTTAACAATAGAGTTATTAT
>CALZMC010000154.1 GCA_945788455.1 uncultured Clostridia bacterium | reverse complement strand
ATTAACTAAGGGTGCATCAGAGAACACTCGTAAGTATATGGTGGACGGTATTCGCTATATTTGCGAAAACTTTAAGGACCGTGGCCCAGGTACTCACAGCGAGCGCAAGGCTCAAAAATATTTTATAGGAGAGCTCGAACAGTGGGCTGACGAGGTTAAGTCAGAGGATTTTGAAATTCATCCGCACGCATTTATGGGTTGGATTCCTCCGACTGCAATTTTTGCTATGATTTCTGTTATTCTTTATTGGGTTTGCTTTAAGGGTGGAGTAACAAGTTCAGCTATTCCGCTTGTTGCCTGCATTATTACTTGGCTTGGTATGTCCTGCTTGATTTTGGAATTTTTGTTATATAGAGAATGGTGTGATTTTCTATTTCCAAAAAGAACATCAAGAAATGTTATGGCAACAAGAAAGCCGACAGGCGAGGTTAAGAGAAGAATTATCTTCTGCGGTCACTCAGACGCATCTCCTGAGTGGACATATTCCATTCACGGCGGAATTAAGGCATTAGCTCCTGTTATGGCAGGATCAATCGGCGGACTTATCGGCGTTAGTATTTTTAATATTATTTGGCTGATTTATTCGCTTTGCGGTGGTACATATGCTTCAAAGTTTTGGCTTGTTATGGGCATTATTCAGCTTATTCTAATTCCGTTCTTTATCGCAATTCTGTTCTTCATTAACTGGAGAGTTATTTGTGACGGCGCTAACGATAATCTAACTGCCAATTATGCTGCAATGGGTGTTATTAAGGAAATGGCAGAGAACGATAAGAGATACGAAAACACAGAGGTTTGCTGTATGCTCGCAGGTGCTGAGGAGGCAGGTATTCGTGGCTCTGTAAATTATGCAAAGCGTCATCAAGATGAGCTAAACGAGGTTGAAACTATCGTCATTGCCATGGATACAATGAGAGAAATTGAACAGCTTCAAATTTATACACAGGGCTGTACAGGTACCCAAAAGAACTCAAATGCAGTAGGCGAGCTTATTTACGAGGCAGGCGTGAACTGTGGTATTGAAATGAAGGAAACCGACATTTATCCGGGTGCTATTGACGCAGAGGGATTTTCTCGTTACGGCATTGAAGCTGCAGGCTTCTGTGGTGTAAATCACGATCCAAAGACCTACTATCATACCCGTCTTGATACACCTGATAATATTAGTGAGGAGTGCATTAACCTTACACTTGATATTTGTCTTGAGGCTGCAGAATTGTATGACCAAAAGGGTGGAATTGAGGCATTTAGAGAAGAAGGCAAAAAGCGCTTCAAAAAGGGCTACAATAAATAAAAAATTAAGGCTGTCGTTTGACAGCCTTTTTTAAGGTGTTTGGAGAATTATATGCGCGATTTACATATTCATATAGAACGAGGTCCATACACGGTTGAGTGGATTGAGCAGTTTATCAATAAAGCAGAAAAAGAGGGGCTTGACGAAATATGCCTTTTAGAGCACAGCATTCGCTTTACTGATTTTCACAGCACCTTTAAGGAGGCGCGTGAATATAATCTTTACCAAAAGCGATGGTTTGAGGGCAAGGAGAAATCTGCTCACACCCTTGATGAGTTCAAGGCTCTCGCTGAAAAAATCAGAGATAGGGATTATCCCGTTAAAGTCTCATTCGGCTTAGAGATTTGTTATTTTGAACAGCATATTGATGAGATTAAGCAGTTGACCTCTGACGGCTTTTTTGATTATATTTTAGGCTCTGTTCATTGGATTGATAATTGGACCTTTAATCAGCGAAAATATCAGTGGCTCGGCAGAGATATAAACGAGATATATAAACGTTATTTTGAAATGCAAAACACACTCGTTGAAAGCGGTGTGTTTGACATTATCGCACATCCCGACTTGATTACCTGCCATAGTCTGTATCCAACCTACAACCTTGAAGATACATATAAATTATTGTGCGAAAATATAAAGGCTAATAACGTTATGCTCGAGATGAACACATCAAAATCACTCGGCATAAACGAACAGTTTTTTAATATAGCAAAAGAGGTTGGAGTAAATTTTTCAACAGGCTCAGACGCACATAGGGTAGAGGATGTCGGCAGAGGGATAAAGGATGTTACGAGGCTTATTAACTCCTAAATCCCGTAAGTGTCGCTTATAGGGTCCTTGAATAGCGGAATTAACGGCGGTGCAAAAGTGAATAGTATGAACATTATTGTCAACAGAACAAACAGCGAAATGCCTATAACATTATAATACAAATCGTCAAATGTGCTTGATTTCTGCATTTTGCTGTCAACTAAAAATGCGACTGATACACCGATGAAAAAGGATAATATGTTTATGGTATCAATATTTTTGCCTACTATTCCCGAATAAGTGTAGAATATTGCAAGAATAGTCGCCATACCGACTGTTACACCGATAGCCTTGCTAAATGCAAGGCTTTTGCTTTTGCCAAAGAAAGAATACTGAATTATCGAAAAAACGAGGTAAGGAAAGAAAATCAGCTTTAAATGCTCCCACGAGCTTTCGTTTATCGGTGTAAATATTCCTGCAATAACACTTTCGTTGCTCCATTCAAAAACAAAATGATTAACCGTCCCGATAATGCTGACAAAAACAAAACCGAGTATATTTGGATTTATGCTCTTTCTTTTCATAAAATCACCGATTTATTATATGAATGAAAAAGAAAGATTATAATATAGTGGACATAAACACACTTGTATTTTGCGCGTTATTATGATACGATTATAAAAAAACAAGGGGGGGAGCAAAATGACTGAAAAAAAGCTCAACAGAGGATTTAAAATTCTTCTGAATATATTGATATTTTTAATTTCACTTGCATTAAGCTTGATTTCTTGGGAGCTGTGCTATAAAGAATTTATTAACGATACAGGAATTAAAATTATTCTGCCATACATACTTATGGTATTGGCGAATTTAGGCATTGCCTTTTGCATTGTTAGTCAAGCAATTACAGGCTTTTACAAGAGAAGTGTTAAGCAAGCCACTTCGTCATCAAAGATGAAATTTGTATTTGCAATTATGGTAGTGATGTTAACGATTATTATGACGGTAATCTGCCATATTTGGTTTAATTTCGGTTACGGACCGATATGGTAAACGCGTACATAATACTGGAGTATTGTTTGGCAACAAGTATTTGTATAATAAAAAAGAGTAGCCATAAGGCTCTAAATTTATAAGGAATTTATAACAGA
>CALZMC010000153.1 GCA_945788455.1 uncultured Clostridia bacterium | reverse complement strand
CTCAATAAAATCATCAACGTCAAACGGCTTATCAAAAATGATAATAAAGCCTGAAAGCATATTTTCTACCATATCCTTGCAGGCGAAGGCAACTGCAACACCACCGATACCGAGTGCGGCAAACAGCTTTGATGCAGAGATACCAAACTGCTCCAAAACAAGCAGAACTGCGATAACAACAATAGCCCATTTTAGAAAATTATTAATGAATTTCATTGCCGATTTTGTTGCAACAGAGCTGTCAAGCTTATCTTGAATTGAGTAGTCGCTGTTAATAAAATTAACCCCAAACCACGCAGTTAGAACAATAAAGCTAATTTTTACTAATAAGAGCAATATTGTTTGGATTTTTCCGTCATTTTCAGAAAGCTTTGGCAGTGCAATTTCAAGTGCAGTATAGAAACCGCTGATTGAAACAAAATAGGATAATGGCTTAACCAAGCTTTCCTTAATTGCCTTTTGTGCCTTCTCGCTTTTTGAGAACAGAATTTTGCAGACAATATGAGACAGAGCCTTTGAAATTTTGGTATTAAACAGTACAAAAAGCACAAGAATTACGCCTGCGATAATCAGTCGAACAAGCATTTCCTGTCCGCTTTTTGCACCGACCATTAGTGATAATTTATAAAGTAAATTTTCCATAAAATCAAGTCCTAAAATAAAAATAACAGAGATGACAAGCACCTCTATTATTTTAGCAAATATAATTTTTAAGTCAAGCGAATGATTAATAATTAACCATATATCTGTCAATTTCCCACTGTGAAACTCTTGTCTTGTACTCCTGCCATTCAGCCATTTTGCCCTCGGTGTAAGCATTAAATACATGCTCGCCGACAGTCTCCTTAACAAATGGGTCAGCCTTTGAAGCGATAACAGCCTCCTCGAGTGATGTTGGCAGACATTCGATGCCCATTTCCTCAAGCTCGGCATCCGAATAGTCAAATACGTTATAATCAACTGCCTCAGGCGGAGTTAGATTATTCTTAATACCGTCAAGACCTGCGGCAAGGCATAGTGCCATCTCAAGATAAGGGTTACAAGCCGGGTCGGGAGAACGAAGCTCAACACGAGTGCCCATACCGCGAGTACACGGAATACGAACCAAAACCGAACGGTTAGATGATGACCAAACGATATAAGTAGGAGCCTCATAGCCAGGAACTAATCTCTTATATGAATTTACGGTTGGGTTAGCATAAACCGTAAGTCCCTTTACGTGCTTAATGATACCTGCGATAAAGCTGCGGGCAACATTACTTAGTCCGTCCTCGCTTTCAGGGTCATAGAATGCGTTAACAACATTTCCGTTCTCGTCCTTTGTCATAAGTGACATATTTGTGTGCATACCCGAACCGCAGATGCCGTAAACAGGCTTTGGCATAAATGTTGCGTGAAGACCGTGCTTTGTTGCATAGGTCTTAACAACGTGCTTAAATGTCATAACTCTATCGGCAGTTGTCATAACCTCGTCAAACTTAAAGTCAATCTCATGCTGACCGTGAGCAACCTCGTGATGAGATGCCTCAATAGTAAAGCCCATCTCCTCAAGTGCAAGGCATATATCTCTACGGCAGTTTTCGCCGTGGTCAATAGGATTTAGGTCAAAGTAGCCGCCCTCATCGCCTGTTTGTGTTGTTGGATTTCCGTCCTCATCAAGCTTAAAGAGGAAGAACTCGCACTCAGGACCTACATTGAATGTGTAGCCCATATCGGCAGCCTCGTTTATAACCTTTTGGAGCACATTTCTCGGGTCGCCCATAAACGGAGTTTTGTTGTCAGCACAATATACCGAACAAATCAAACGTGCAGTTTGTGCGTTTTGGTGCTTTCTCCATGGGAAAATTGCCCAAGTATCATAGTCAGGATGAAGGTACATATCGCTCTCATCAATACGAACAAAGCCGTCAATAGACGAGCCGTCAAACATACACTCATTGTTCAGCGCCTTTTCGAGCTGTGAGCTTGTGATAGCAACATTCTTCATAATGCCGAAAACATCGGTAAACTGAAGTCTAATGAACTCAACACCGTTCTCCTGTGCGCTTCTTAAAATATCTTCCTTTGTCAATCTACTCATAGTAAAAACTCCCTTCCCTTTTAATAAAAAAGGGTATTCCACCTCAAATGGAACACCCTTGTTCTTACTACACAGTTATTATATGGTATAAAAATTATAAAGTCAATTAAATTAACTCTTTTTAGTAATAATTGGGTATTAATGATGAATATTATTTTTTTAATTGTGTACTTTTACCAACTACTCGATAGCCAAAAATTCGTCAGAAACAATATCTGAAACAAATTTTGTATAATACTCAACAGTGCCACCCTTTTGTGAATGAGTTGACGCTAAATCATTGTTATAATCAGCAAGCTTATATACATTAAATCTAAACTTTCCGTTTTCGTCTCTGTTATAATGAGTGACAACAGGAACAAATTTTGCAGTAGTTATGCTGACAGACTCATCCTTCTTCTCAATGGTAATTTCAGCAAGACCGCCGACTAAGTTTTCTAAATCAATTTGGTGCGAAATAAAATTACCTGTCGAATAGTAAACAAGCATTCTTCTGTCGCTACCCTCCTGAGAATACCACTCAACAGGCTCAATAACGTGTGGATGACAGCCGACAACAATATCTACACCGTTTTCATAAAACAGCTTTGCGTATTCCTTTTGGTAGCTACTGATACCGGTTGAATACTCTGTTCCCCAATGAGGAAATACCATTACAACATCAGCATTAGCTCTTGCTTCCTTTAGGTCCTTAACTATCTTTTCTTTATTCTCAAGCAGATTTACACACCAAGGCTTGTCCGCAGGCAGAGGAATACCGTTAGTGCCGAATGTATAATTCAGCATTGCAAAGATTATACCGTTCTTTTCATAATATGTTACCTTGTTGTAATCCTCCTCGCTTGTTGCGATACCGATGCTGACAACATTCTTATGATTTGAAAAGAACTCTGCCTCCTTTTCGATACCGGCATATCCCATATCCATAGTATGATTTGTTGCACAGGTAAAGATGTCGAAGCCTGCATTAATTGCAGCCTCGCCAACCTCCCAAGGAGTGTTAAAAACAGGATAGCCCGAATACTCAAACGAGCTACCTCCGAGAATGGTCTCTAAATCCAAAACCGCAATATCGAACCTCTCAATTTCAGGCTTTATATTTTCATAAAGGCCTGTATAGTCAAGAGTTCCGTCCTCCTGCTCGCCTGCATAAATAAGCGTG
>CALZMC010000152.1 GCA_945788455.1 uncultured Clostridia bacterium | reverse complement strand
ATTATATCTTTACTCCCTTTAATTCCATAGCAAGCTTGATATATTCTTCCATAGTTATTTCGTTATTAAGTTTTCTGATTAACAACGCCTTGAGCTCGTCAGAAACATATAAGCCTTCCATTTCTAAAGAGGCAGATGCGTTGTCGATAGCCTTGTCTATTGACATGATTGCAACCTCCAACCTTGTTTAATAGTATTATACAATAAATTAGGCAATTATTCAAGACACTTTATAACGTTAAATTAATCTTGAATTTAGCAAAGTACGATTTTATACACAGTTAAAGCAATATGGCAAAAAGAAAAGACGGTTGAGAAACCGTCTTTTTTGGAGCTGATAACCGGACTTGAACCGGTGACCTCATCCTTACCAAGGATGTGCTCTACCTCCTGAGCCATATCAGCAAAAAAATACTGGGTGACGCCGTGCACCACCCAATGGCGACCCGGAACGGGCTCGAACCGTCGACCTCTAGCGTGACAGGCTAGCGTTCTAACCAGCTGAACTACCGGGCCACATCTGCGAGTTGTATTATATATTAACTTTTCTCACTTGTCAAGAAGTTTATTGAATTTTGTAATATAACTTGCAACTTTAATTTTGTTGATATATAATTATTGTAACAAATATTATTTACATTTATATTGAAATTGAGGGTGGAGAATATTATGCGACTTACTAACGGTGCTTCAGACAGCACATATAAATATATGGTGGACGGAATACGCTATATTTGCGAAAATTTTAAGGAGCGTGCACCGGGCACTCATAGCGAAAGAAAGGCACAAAAGTTTTTAAAAACACAGCTTGAGAATTGGGCAGATGAGGTAGAGATGGAGGATTTCCACCTCCATCCAAAGGCTTTTATGGGCTGGATTCCCATTGCAGGAATTATATGTATCTTGTCAGTTTTCTTTTATTGGCTGACATACAAGGGAGCTGTTCAAAATTCTGCCTTGGCAGTTGTGTCTGTAATTATGACCTTGTTTGCCGTTTCCTGTCTTGTTATTGAATTTTTGATGTATAGGGAATATGTTGACTTCCTTTTCCCACAAAGAATATCTCGCAATGTTATGGCAAGGAGAAAGCCAACCGGCGAGGTTAAAAGAAGAATTATCTTTTGTGGCCACACAGATGCTGCTAACGAGTGGACATATTCACTGCACGGTGGACTTAAATCCTTGGCTGCTGTTATGGGTGGCTCAATCGGTGGACTTATCGGCATCACATTGTTCAATATTATTTGGATGATTTATGATTTGGCAGGTGGACTTTATATTTCAAAATTCTGGCTCTTTATGGGAGTTGTCCAGCTAATACTTGTTCCGTTTTTTATTGCTATTCTTTTCTTTATTAACTGGAAGGTGGTAGTAGATGGTGCTAATGATAACCTTACTGCCGACTTTATATCAATGGCAGTGCTTAAGGAAATGAGCGAGAAATATAAAAGATACGAAAATACAGAGGTTTGCTGCCTGCTCACAGGCTCAGAGGAGGCAGGACTTCGTGGCGCAGTTGCTTATGCAAAGCGTCATCAGCAGGAGTTAACCGAGGTTGAAACTGTTGTTATTGCCATGGACACAATGCGTGAAATTGAGCAGCTGCAAATCTATACACAAGGCTGCACCGGCACACAGAAAAATTCCAACGCAGTTGCCGAGCTTCTTTACCAAGCAGGCGTTAACTGTGGTATTGAAATGAAGGAAACGGATATTTATCCCGGAGCAGTAGATGCAGAGGGATTTTCACGCTACGGTATTGAGGCTGTTGGATTTTGCGGCGTTAACCACGATCCTAAAACATATTATCATACCCGTCTTGATACTGCTGATAATATTAACCCACAGTGTATAAATCTGTCTCTTGATATTTGCCTTGAGGCAGCAGAGCTTTATGACAAAAACGGAGGTATTGAGTCCTTCCGTCAAGGTGGCAGAGAGCATTTTAAAAGGGGATATAACAAATAATTATATTCCGTATGTGGCAGTTTGAGGGTCCTTGAATAATGGGATTAACGGTGGTACAACAGTAAATGTAACAAACATAGCACATATGATAATGAATATAATTATTCCCACTATACTTAATTTTGGATTATTAAGCTTTTTGGATTTGATTATGAGATAGTCAACTGCAAAGGCGATTATCACTCCGATAAAAAATGAAATAACATTCAATATGTCAATGGTCTTACCGGATATTCCCGTGTATGTGTAGAAGAACATAACTATTGAAAGCATACCTGCTATTGCACCAATGCTTTTTGCAATTATAATTTCACATTTTTTATCCTGCAAAAAATATTGAATAATCGTCCAAATTAAATATGGGAAGAACAGTAGCTTTAGGTGCTCCCATACACTTTCGTTAACCGGGAAAAACAGACCTATAAGCAGATTGTAACCACTCCATTTGTATAAAAAATGACCTAATGTTCCAAGTACGCTGACAAAAACAAAACCGATTATGCTGTTTTTAAACAGCTTGTTTTTCATAATTATCACCACTATATTATATGGCGAAGGGAGTTGCTTTATAATGGATATCTTAAAGCCTCTAATGAAAATGATTTGGGCACAAACAGAAAAGCAGGATAACAAGCGCATTGCCTCCCAAACAATGCCTATGGGACTCGTTAATATATTAGATATACCTTATATAAATGACGGCAATAAGTACCATCTGCTTGATATTCATTATCCTGAAAATACTAATGAGCCCTTGCCATTGATAATTGATATTCACGGTGGTGGCTGGTGGTACGGCACAAAGGATATTAACCGTTTTTATTCAATGGAGCTTGCTAAAAGAGGCTTCGTTGTTGCAAATATCAGCTATCGTCTTGTTGACGATGTTACAATAATAGGTCAGCTTTCGGATATATTTGATGCATTAAAATGGCTTGACGATAATTGCCAAGACTATCCCATTGACAGAGATAATGTGTTTGTAACAGGGGATAGCGCAGGTGGACAGTTTTGTTGCCTGACTGCTCAAATAAATGCCGATGATGATTTGCGTAACAGGCTTAAGTTAAAATCAAATAGCTTTAATTTCAAATCAGCAGGCGCAACATCACCTGTAATTGACTTGATTTCACCAAATCCTATGATGAATGCTAATTTAACATCACTTCTCGGCACAAATTGGCATAAAAAATCTCCTTATTATTTCTTAATGGATTTTGAAAATTTGGCAACAGGAGTGTTACCTCCGTTTTATATTGTAACCTCATCTGGCGATTT
>CALZMC010000151.1 GCA_945788455.1 uncultured Clostridia bacterium | reverse complement strand
TATGCAGTAAGAATTATTGTTGATTCTATGATTGATTGCTATAATGCACTCGGTATTGTTCACGATATGTTCCAGCCCCTGCCGGGTAGATTTAAGGACTATATCTCAATGCCTAAGCCTAATATGTATCAGTCGCTCCATACAACAGTTTTGTCAAAAAACGGTATTCCCTTTGAAATTCAAATTCGTACATGGGATATGCATAAGACTGCAGAGTTCGGTATCGCAGCCCATTGGAAATATAAGCTCGGCACAGGCGGTAAGGACAAGATGGATAATCATCTTGAATGGATTCACCGTATGGTTGAAACCGGTAATGAAACCGAGAATGCCGAGGAGCTTGTACTGAATATTAAGGGCGACCTTTCGACTGACGAAATATTTGTGTTCACTCCTCGAGGAGATGTAAAATCCTTGCCAAAGGGCGCTACTGTTATTGACTTTGCTTATGCAATTCACTCTGCCGTTGGAAATAAGATGATTGGCGCAAAGGTTAACGGAAAAATCGTAAATCTCGACTATAAGGTTAAAACAGGCGAAATCGTTGAAATTTTAACCTCAAATCAGCAGGGCAAGGGACCGTCTCGTGATTGGCTTTCTATCGTTACAACAGGCGAGGCGCGCAGTAAAATTCGCTCTTGGTTTAAAAAAGAAAAGCGAGACGAAAATATCGTTCAGGGCAAGAGTGAGGTTGAACGTGAGTTTAAGCGTAACTTTATTCGCCTTGAGCCGAATGATTATGAAAAGCTTGTAGAAAAAATTGCCCAAAGACAGCACTTTGAAAACATAGAGGATTTTTACGCTGCCGTAGGCTATGGCGGTGTTCAAATCTCTCGCCTGATGCCCGGTATTAAGGATGAATATAACCGTAATTGGAGAGTAAAGGAAGAGCCACCCAAGACTGTTGTTAAAAACTTTAAGGAGACATCGAAAAGTACAAACGGTGTTATCGTTGAGGGAATTGATAACTGTCTTATTAAGATGGCAAAATGCTGTGCTCCTATTCCGGGAGAAGAAATTATCGGCTTTATTAACCGTGGCACAGGCTTGACAATTCACAGAAGAGGTTGCGTTAACGTTCCTGTCGATGTTGCCCTGTCTCCCGAGCCTGACAGATGGGTTAAGGCTTATTGGGACAAAAATGTTCAGGTTGATGCGAGATCGACTATTGACGTTTATGCTATCGACCGTGACGGAATTGTTCTTGATATTACTATGAAGATGGCGTCTAATCATATAAAAATGCATTCTATTAATGCCCGCCCGATTAATGACGGAAATTGCCTGACAACAATGACGATTTCTGTTAATTCAAAGGAGCATTTAGAGGCTGTGACAAAATCACTGAGAAAGATTGATGGCGTATATCATGTAGAAAGAAGTGGAAATATATGAAGGCAGTAATTCAGCGAGTTACAGAAGCTGTTGTTACAATCGACAACGAAACAGTCGGAAAAATTAATAAAGGCTTTTTAATTCTGCTCGGTGTCGAAAAGGGCGATACGTCTTTAGATGCTGATAAGCTTGTAAAGAAAATTCCTGTACTTCGCATTTTTGAGGACGAGAATGACAAAATGAATTTGTCCTGCCTTGATATTGACGGCGAAATGTTAGTCGTTTCTCAGTTTACCTTATGTGCAGATTGCTCTCACGGAAGACGACCGAGCTTTACTGATTCGGCACCCCCGAATGAAGCAAATGAGCTTTACGAATACTTTGTGAGCGAGCTAAAGCGAGCAGGAGTAAAAAAGGTTGATACAGGTCGATTTGGTGCAGATATGAAGGTAAGACTGCTAAATGACGGACCTGTGACTATAATTTTAGACAGTAAGGATTTGAAATAATGTTAAGTGTAAAAAGTGCAGTCTTTGGAGGGTTGCAGAATAATTGCTACTTAATTACCGATAAGGATACTAATAAATCTGCTCTTGTTGATTGTACTGAATTTAGTGACAGAATGCTTGATTTTATCGGCAATGCCGATTTAGAGTACATTCTTTTAACTCACGGTCATTTTGACCATATAGGCGGAGTAAGTGAGATTAGCGAAAGGTTTAATGCAAAGATCGTAATTTCAAGTATTGATGCGCCGATGCTCTCGTCATCAAAATTGAGCCTTGCCGCTTTTTGCGGTGCAGTGCATAACAATTCCTCTGCCGATATAACAGTTGAGGATAACGATGTCATCGAGCTTGGAAACAGTGAAATTTATGTTATCTCAACTCCGGGTCATACAAGCGGAAGTGTTTGCTATATGTGTGATGATAATTTGTTCACGGGAGATACGATGTTCTTTTGCTCGTGCGGAAGAACAGATTTTCCAACAGGCAGTCCAGTTGATATGCAAAAATCTCTTATTAAGCTCGCGTCACTAAACGGCGACTATAAAATTTTTGCAGGCCACGACAGACAGTCAACGCTCGATTTTGAAAGAAAGAATAATCCGTATATTAGTAGGAAATAAGTATGATTTTAAAGGTTATAAACCACGATTACGGCTTTGATATGAAAAATCTTTGCACCGTTTTCTTCCCTTACGAAAAGATTAGGGAGGACGGCGAGGAGGAAATTGTTGTCGTTACTAAAAAGGACAATAACACTCTGACTGTTGATGCAAGGGTTTATGATAAGGCTTTAGTAGAATCACATATTTTAGAGCAAGATGAGGATGTGGCAACTGCTATGTCCGTCTTGTTATATAATACACTTGGCGAAATTCTTGGCTACAAGCCACCTTGGGGAATTCTTTTTGGCGTTCGTCCTGCAAAGCTTATGCATCGCTTTTGTGATGATATGGGCGAGGAGGACGCAAGAGAATACTTTGTTAACACCTTTTTGGCGACAAAGCAGAAAACTGATTTAACCGTTGAGGTTATGAAGCACGAGAACAAAATTATTGACCTTTCCCATAATAACTCATTTTCGCTTTATGTTTCTATTCCGTTTTGCCCAAGCCGTTGTTCATATTGTTCCTTTGTGTCGCACTCAATTGAACGAACAAGAAAGCTTATGGAGCCTTATGTTGAGCTTTTGTGCAAGGAGCTTGTTCGTACTGCCGAAATTGCAAGGAGCCTTGATTTAAGGCTTGAGACCGTCTATTTCGGTGGTGGCACTCCTACAACATTAGAGCCTAATCAGCTGAAAAAAATATTCGACACTATTGATGATAATTTTGATTTGTCAACGGTCAGGGAATATACTGTCGAGGCGGGAAGACCCGATACGGTTACTAAAGATAAGCTCGTG
>CALZMC010000150.1 GCA_945788455.1 uncultured Clostridia bacterium | reverse complement strand
GATAGTATACAAAAATATAGTTGCCCAAATCAGTGTAACCGTCAGACCGACGGAGGACACCCGATTCAGTGAAATTTGCTCTAATGATGAATATGATTATTTTTTAACCGAAAAGGGAGCAATAATTACAAAATATAAAGGCAACAGCCAATCAATAATTCTTGATAATATTGACGGTAATGATGTTTATTCTGTGGAACACGGTGTTTATAAAGACAGCAGGCTAATTAGCTTTTCTTCAAACAGCTGTCAAAAAATTATGGACAGTGCTTTTGAAAATTCTAATCTTTTAACAAGCGTAAATGTTCCGAATTGCAGTTATATCGGCGCCAAGGCGTTTAGAAAAACAAATATCACAAATATCACTGTTCCAAGCGGTGTTACGCAAATAAAAGAGTACACCTTTGATGGCTGTGAAAATTTAACCGATGTTGAATTAAAGGGGAATGTAACCGCTATCGGTAAATGCGCATTTAATGAGTGTGTTTCTCTTGAAAGCATTACAGGCACAGCAAAAATTCAAAGGGTTGAAGCTTTTGCCTTTTACGATGACAGACTTATGGAGATAGATTCAACCCTTGATGATTTAACCTATGCCGGCGATTATGCTTTTGCATATTGTAACAAAGCTGTACTTGATACTATTGATAAGCTGACTTATATCGGTGACGGCGCATTTATATATTGCTACAATATCAGTAGTGTACATATCGGCAACGGTATTGATGCTGTACCGGCAGAGGCGTTCAGAAACACAAGGATTACCGAGCTAAAGCTTGACGAAGGAGTTACATCAATCGGCAACTATGCTTTTATGAGCACTAAAATCACCGAATTACAGCTGCCTGACAGCTTAAAATCTATAGGAACATATGCATTTTTCACCAACAAGCTGACCGAGGTTAAAGGCGGAGATAATGTTGAAAGCATTGGTTCATTAGCGTTTTATCCAAGCAAAGGGCTGACTATGTACGTAAAATATAAATCGGCGTTGTATTACTATGCAAAGGATAATAACATCGCATATGTTGAGTTATAGAAAGGAGATAAGTATGAAAAAGATTTCATATAAGATAATCAGTATTGTGCTATCTATATTGATGGTAACATCATGTATGCCGTATGTAGCTTTGGCTGATACTAATCAAAAATACACATTCAAATCTACCAACACCTCCGAAAGCGGAACAAATGAAGTTTGCACCTGGAATTATGACAGTGAAACAAGGACGCTTTATATTGACGGCGAAACTATCACAGCTACGGATGATTGCTATTTGCCTGCCTATTATAACGATAGCGTTACGGGACTTCGGGTGTATTGCTGGACAGGATTTGAACATCTTGTTTTCGGCAAAAACGTTGCAGAAATTGTTGACACCTGTTGCTATAACGAATTCTATCCTAATTTGACAACAGTAGAATTTGAAGAAGACTCAAGGCTAAGGTCTATCGGTGCCGAAACCTTTTCAACAACTAATTTTGAAAGCATAGAGCTTCCGAAAGGACTTGAAATTATTGGTTATGGAGCATTTATTGAAAGTAAGTTGAAGTCAATTACTATTCCAAGCTCAGTAGTAAAGATTGAATCGAGTGCATTTTTGAACTGTCAAGATCTTACCGAGGTTATATTTGAAGACAGAACTGCCGAGCTGGAGCTTGAGGGAAATACCTTTGGCGATACATCAATAACAAGCTTTGATTTTTCGGATGTAAAGCTAAAGGGAAATACTGTTCCTGTAGGTTTATTTGACGGTTGTACGGAATTAAAAACAGTCACTCTCACTGACGATATTACCTCTGTCGGCGAAAATGCATTTTTTGGATGCAGCTCGTTGAAGTCCATCGATTTCACAAATATTGAGACTATTGAAAGCAATGCCTTTGCCCATTCCGGTATAGAAAGTGTTTATGCACAAAAGGTAACAGGAATTGACAGTCGGGCATTTGATAATTGTCACAGCCTTACAGAAGCCTATTTTTCAAATGTAACAACAATTGGAGACAACTGCTTTTCAAATGACGAAAATCTTGTTACCTGTGAAATTCCAAAGGTACAAAGAATAGAGAAAAATACATTTCAAAACGACTCATCACTTGAAGGCTTTAGTTTATTAAACATAACATATATCGGGTCAAACGCATTTGAGAACTGTACCTCTCTCGGGAGCTCTGAATTTTCAAATGAATTGACAGAAATCGGTGCAGGCGCATTCAAGGGATGTACTGATTTCAAATTTACATCAATTCCGGCAAGTGTAAAAAATGTATATGATTATGCCTTCCAAAACACCGGTGTTGTAAGCGTAAGAACAAATAGCAATATCAGCTTCGGCTCCTATGTTTTTAATGGTTGTAACAATCTGAAAACCGTTAATTTATACGATAATCAAAGCTATTTAGGTGTAGGTATGTTTTCCGATTGTGCAAATCTTGAAAATGTAACCCTGCCAAGCGGTGACAGCTTGACAGCTATTGCCGGCGAATTGTTCCGAAACAGCGGATTAAAGCAAATCGTTATTCCAAGCAGTGTAAAGTCTATTGGTGCAAATGCATTTGCAGGCTCTTCTCTTACCGGCATTGATATTCCGGAATATGTAACAACTATCGGCGAAAGTGCTTTTGCAGGTACAAATTTGTCAGAGGTAATTCTTTTACCGAATGTTGAACGTATCGGAAGCTATGCTTTTGCCGATTGCGGCAATTTGTCAAGGCTGGTAGCCTGCAGGTATAATATATACCTTGGCGACGGTATTCTCCAAAACTCAAACCCGATTATATATTCTGCCGAAGGTTCGGCAATGGCAAAATATGCAGCAAAGTACGGTTATACTTTTATCGGCAAGGGCAGCGGAGATTTGGACAGTGAGCTTGAAGACAAAATCGAAGAAAACGCACAATCAAGTATGGACCCCAAATATTCAGGTACCTGGTATGGCGGCAGCTGGAGGTTAGACAAAGAAAACGGTATCCTGTATATCAACGGTG
Organism: uncultured Clostridia bacterium; assembly: GCA_945788455.1. Classification (GTDB taxonomy): domain Bacteria; phylum Bacillota; class Clostridia; order Oscillospirales; family Acutalibacteraceae; genus Eubacterium_R. Next base: position 266 of record CALZMC010000150.1, on the reverse strand, counting down.
ACGGTGTACTTAAGAACAGCTTAATCGAAAATGAAAACGGCAAATCATACAGCACCTTTTCGGAAATTACAAATTTGAGTGATACCGACACGGTTGACATTGTAATAGGCGAAGGTATTACAGGTATTTACAGAGAATTTTATAAGAATAATAATGCATATAAGGCTATTGATACCCTTACTTTGCCGGATTCCTGCAAATCTGTCGGAAGCTTTGCCTTTTACAGCAGGACAGTAAATAAGGTTATATTTGGTGCCGGCATAGAA
>CALZMC010000149.1 GCA_945788455.1 uncultured Clostridia bacterium | reverse complement strand
TGATGGCGACCAGTGCTCTTGTGGCCGTAAGGGCTGTTGGGAGGCTTATGCTTCTGCTACTGCTCTTATCAGACAAACGAAGAAGGCTATGGAGGAATATCCTGATTCATATATGCATCAGATTGCTGAAAAAGAAGGCACCGTTAACGGCAGAACAGCATTCGATGCTATGAGAGCAGGAGATATTGCAGGCATTAAGGTTGTCGAGCAGTATATCAAGTATGTTGCATGCGGTCTTATTAACTTAGTTAACGCACTTCAGCCTGAAATTATTTGTGTCGGCGGCGGTATCTGTAACGAGGGCGAAACTCTTATGGCTCCGCTTAGAAGATACGTAGAGGCTGAAAGATATTCTATACATAGCAAGCTCCAAACTAAGATTGTTAAGGCACAGCTTGGTAATGATGCAGGTGTTATCGGTGCTGCAATTCTCGGTAAGGTAAAAGAATAATTTTTGGTGATATTTTGACAGAGCTAATTGATTTTTTAAAAAAGATAAAATGTGACTATGCTGTTGACGAGCCTATGTCGAAGCATACCACCTTTAAAATCGGCGGAAATGCAAAGGTAGTTGCTTATCCGAGCAGCGAGGAGCAAATCAGCCAAATAGTAAAATTTACAAAAGAAAACGAAATTAGATTGCTGACTGTCGGCAATGGCTCAAATCTTCTTGTAGCAGACGAAGGTATTGATGCTTGCGTTATGATACTTGACGACCATTTTGCCGGTATAAAGCTTATTGATGACGAAACGATTTTTGCATTATCGGGAACACTGCTGATAAAGGTATGCCGTTTTGCTTATGAAAACGGTCTTTCGGGTCTTGAATTTGCTTATGGAATTCCGGGCTCGTGCGGTGGAGGCGCATTTATGAATGCAGGTGCCTACGGCGGCGAAATGAAGGACGTTATGTTCAGGTGCAGTCATATTGACCAAAACGGCGACAGGGGATTTCTTGAGGGCGATGATATGAGACTCGGCTATCGTCATTCTGCCTATTATGATAACGGCTGTATTATCACAGGTGTTTATTTGAAGCTAAAGAAAGCAGATAAGGCAGAGATTAAATCAAAAATGGACGATTTTATGTCTCGCAGACGAGAAAAGCAACCTCTTGAATACCCATCAGCAGGCTCAACCTTTAAGCGACCTGAGGGCTATTTTGCAGGTACACTTATTGAGGAATGTAACCTAAAGGGAAAGAGAGTCGGCGGTGCCGAGGTTAGCGAAAAGCACGCAGGATTTGTAATAAATAAGGGCAATGCTACCTGCAAGGATGTGCTTGATTTGTGCGAGCTTGTCAGCAATACAATAAAAAAAGAAAAGGGCGTAAGCCTTGAAATGGAAATAAGGGTAACGAAATAAAGCTATGGAAAAAGAATTAGTTGTAATTACAGGTGTCAGCGGTGCAGGAAAATCTACTGCTATGGGCTTTTTAGAGGATGTCGGATATTATTGTATTGATAATATGCCACCCGAATTGATGTCTGCCTTTGTTAAGGTTCTATCAAAAAGTGAGGAATATAACAAGGTTGCATTAGTATGTGACGTTCGTTCGAGTCACGTGTTCGAGCGCCTTCTTGAAAGTATTGGAAAAATCAGGGAATACGGCTACAATGTCAGAATTATTTATCTTGATGTTAACGATAAGGAAGCACTAAAGAGATATAAGCTGACTCGCAGAAAGCATCCGTTTGCCGACAAGTTTAACGGCAGTATCCAGAATGCCATTACCTACGAAAAGGAGATTTTATCTCGGTTAAGAGCAAGAGCCGACCACGTTATTGATACGTCAGATACTGACGCATTAAAGCTACGCGAGAGACTTACACAGATTTTGCTTGAGGGCAATACAGAGGTTATGAATATCCACTGTATGTCATTCGGCTTTAAGCACGGTATTCCAAGCGAGGCAGATTTTGTTATTGATGTTAGATGTCTTCCAAATCCGTATTGGGTTGAAAGCCTTAGAAACAAGACAGGTCTCGATAAAGAGGTTTACGATTACGTGTTCGCCTTTGACCAGTCGAAAGAGCTGTTAAATAAGCTTATTGATTTTCTTGATTTCTTAAACCCGCTTTATATCAAGGAGGGCAAGAGCCAGATTGTTTTTGCAATCGGCTGCACAGGCGGAAATCACAGAAGCGTTGCCTTTGCAGAGGCACTAAAATCACATTTCTCAAAGAAATGGGATAACGTGTCTGTAAATCACAGAGATTTAGATAGAAAATAAGAAAGTCGAAAGAATAATGTCCTTTTCACAAGATGTAAAAAATGAGCTTATACAAACTGAATATGAAAGCTCCTGCTGTGAAAGAGCATTGATTTACGGCTTGTGTATTTTTTCAAAAAGCTTTTCGAGCTATGGCATTAGTATGCAAAGCGAGAATGAGAGCATTGCAAGGCTATATAAAAGGCTTATAAAAAAATACAGTAATGTCAGCTGTTCAATTAAGAAATCGCCACAGGGCAGAAGCTACTCAATCAATATAGAAAATAAAACCGACTGTGACAAAATTTTGGGTGCCTTTCATCATAACGATAAGGGCAGTCTAAAGATAAATCACGCGAACTTTGATTGTGAAAATTGTGTTCACGCGTTTATTGCAGGTGCTTTTTTGGCATGTGGCACGGTGTCTAATCCAAATAAGGATTATCATCTTGAATTTACTGTGCCGTTTCTTAACCTGACAAAAAGCTTTATCACTCTTTTGGACGAGCTTGAATTATCCCCAAAGCTTGCCAATCGAAAGGGCTATAACATAATTTATTTTAAGGACAGCGAGGCTATCGAGGATATGCTATATCTTATGGGTGCATCGTCTGCTATGTTTGAGATGATGAATGTTGAGATAGTCAAGGACATAAGAAATAAGGCAAACCGAACAGCCAACTGCGAGGCTGCCAATATAGAAAAAACCGTTCAGGCAAGCTTTGCACATATAACCGCGATAGAAAAAATCAAGAGCACAAAAGGTCTTGATTATCTAAAAAACGATTTAAAGGAAATTGCAGTTTTAAGAATTGAAAACCCCGAAATGTCACTCTCGGAGCTGTCAAAATTAGCAGGACTTTCTCGCTCGGGAGTAAACCACAGGCTAAAAAGAATTGTTGAAATTGCAGGAAGTATTGAAGAATAAAAAATAAAAATCAGCAGTGAATTATAGCTTTCTCACTGCCAAAAAGGGAATAGAAATATGTTTACTCATTTGCATACACATACTGAATTTTCATTGCTTGACGGCGCTTGCCGTATTGAGCAGCTTGTGT